>RFQS01000049.1 GCA_009924885.1 Pseudomonadota bacterium
GTAAAGATGAAAAGACTATTACTGTAAAATTACGTGAGAATCTTTACTGGAGTGACAGTCGACGCATAACAGCTGATGATGTACTTTTTACTTGGAATGAGCTTTTAATACAGGGAATCGCCTTAAGTTCAGCTCGGGACATCATTAATATAAATGGTAAATTTCCAGAAGTCACTAAGTTAGATGATAAGACCATAGAATTTAAAACCAGTGAGGTTTTCGCACCCTTTCTTAGAAATTTAGGCATAGAAATAGCTCCTAAACATGATGTCGAAAGATTCTTTAAAAAATATAAGGCTAAAACCTTTTCTGAGAAACAGAAAGCTTTTGAGAAGTATTTAAGTATTTTTACTAAACCCGAAGATATAGTCAGTTCTGGACCTTTTAAATTTTCTAAAATTCAACGCGGTGAAAGAATAGAATTCGTTAGAAATCCTCTTTACTATGATGTGGACGCTGAGACGGGAAAAAGGCTGCCATACTTTAATCGTTTAATTTACTCATATGTTCAGGATGATAGTGCTGATATTTTTAAATTTCTCGCTAAAGAGTCAGATGTTTTAGGTGTAAGCCCAGCTAATGCTGCATTAGCAAAGCAACTCAGTAAAAAATATAATTACACGCTTTATGATTTAGGCACTAGTAATACTACGAATTTTATCTGGTTTAATCTGAGTAAAAACGTTCCAAAGCCACAGTATGACTGGTTTAATAATTTGGTTTTTAGAGAAGCGGTTTCGCTTGCGATAGATAGGAAAAGCATTATTAATAATGTTTATCAAGGCTTAGGTACCCCGCTTAGTTCTGCTTTGGGAGAGAATTCCCCTTTTGTAAATTTAGATTTAAAGGTAAATAAGCGAGCTTCAGTGAAAGATGCTCTAAAACTCTTAATAGCAGATGGTTTCCGCTTCGATGCGAAAAATAAAATTCTCTACGATAAAAACTCTAATAGAGTGGAGTTCGATTTACTCTCTAATTCAGGCTCTCGGGAAAGAGAGCTTATGGGAGTGATTATCAGTGATAATTTGGCTGAGATAGGTATAAAGGTTAATTTTAAATTACTGGAGTTTAATAATTATGTCGGTAGAATTATGCAGGGTCAAAACTACTCTGCTGGCATATTAGCTCTCGGCGGTGGTTCTAATAATGAGCCTAATACTGGGGCTAATGTCTGGAAGAGTGATGGCAGGCTACATCTATTCGATCCTAAAGGTTTTCAGAAACAGCCTTTAATTAGAGACTGGGAAAGAGAGATAGATGATTTATTTATTAGAGGCGTGCAGACTTTAGATTTTAATGAGCGTAAGCTTATTTATGATGAGTTTCAGGCTACAGTTTTTAAATACAAACCACTTATATATTTAGCTAGCCCTAAAACCTTCGCTGCGATTAGAAATGATTTAAGAGGCATACGTAAAACTAAGTATGGGGGCATGATACCAGATATCGCTAAGTGTTATAGGGCGTGTAGCGAAACTCCAATTTCTGCGTTTTCGTCGTCCTCATGATCCTCATGTACCGCTAGTACACTGCGGTCATTCGTTCTCCTCAGCCTTGAACTAGTATATACATTTCTGCTATTATGTATATTTAATGGTAAACGCGCCCACGGTGCTGTTTTACTATAGGAGATCTAATCCCCCGTGCCTTTACCCATAATAGGTAATGCTACCGAAGCTGCTAGATCGGTCTTCGCCAATGCTGTACAGACCGCTGTACCAGCACCTCTTGTCGCACTTGCAGATGTTGGGCAGGGAAATCAAGAAAAGAAAACTCAGGAAATTCTAGAAGAATCCCGAGATACTAAGAAGAATATTTCTCAGCGTAAGTTAGATGACGCTAAAAAAACGATTACTGGTATAGTTCAGCCTGGTATAAATATTTTTAATCCTTTGAATTTACTCAGTAATGCTTGGTATTTTTTAGTAGATATATTACCCATTAAACACAGTTCTAATAAGATTCTCGCTGATAATTTAGAGATTTTTCGTAACTCGCATCAGACTAAAGACTTTCAGACACGTGCAATGAAAGTTTTTAGAGACCATTTAACCTTTCTGGATATAGACATGCAGCGTATGGGGTCTAAGCCGCCTATTTTTAATATTTTTCCATTTAATCTTTTCGGAAAGCAGAACGCTGAAAGGGAAAGGACTCTAGCTGAGAAGACTAAATATCTTCCAGAAGTAGTGCAGAGTCTAAGTGAGCATTTAGATTTTATTAAAGAAAATATGGTTACTAATACGGCTCAAGGGCATACTGGTTTTACAGATAGTGATGGCAGGTATAATCCAGCACTGACAGTGGGAGACTTTAATACTTTAAAAAGATTCTCTGCGGAAATTTCAGATGGCGGTAAATATTCTAAACTCAAGAATTATCCGCCTATGCAGCAGATTAAAGCGAAGGTAGATGAAATGGTAAATGAGCTAAAACCGGCCTATGAGGGCTATGCACATTAAAGGCACTTTCTGAGTAACTCTTCTAGCTCAAGCTTATACTCATTAAATGTAGACAGGCTTTTATCAGATTTAACTGAATTTTTTAAAGATATAACGAGAAGGCCGATAGCTTTTAATTTTTCGGCGTTTTCTGAATTTAAACGAAAGAGCCTGTAAACCTCTCGGAGACCACGTTTGTATTTATTTCTAATAACCGCACTCTTCGAAAATTTTTTAGATATGACGAAGCCCACGAAGGGCAGTCTATCTTTATAGTTTTCTCGGGTAACAGTAAAGTTAATTTTTAAATTCTTACTAGTAAAGCATTTACCTTTTTCATAGGCCTGTAAAAACAGACCATTAAATCTAAGGCGTTCTGATCTGCTTAACAAGATGATCTTAAGTGTTTATAGGGAAATTTGTTTACGGCCTCTAGCTCTTCTTCTTTTTAGAACTCTACGACCAGTAGGTGTCGCCATTCTTGCGCGAAAGCCGCTGGTTCTTTTTCTTTTTCTGCTAGTACCGCCTAAAGTTTGTTTCATGGCAAATGGTTATTTTATCGTATTTCCATATCTTTTGTAAAATTTTTCTTGAAAAATATCTTTATACTTTAAAATTTAAGCTGTGTTTGACTTGAAATTAACAGAATTAATGTTCAAATCCTTAAAGCAAGATCCTAGTTTAGCTAATGCTGAAGACTGGGAAGGCGCTGGAGATTATGCTGCTGCGTTACGCTTTCTCCCTCATGCTTTTAATTGTTACCGCAATGCGATGCAGCTTAAGAAGACAGAGGAGCCTTTAATTCATAAAATTGATGTGACTTTAGAGAAGCTGACTAATGTCTTAGAATATGTGCCGAAGGCATCTAAAGCTTTAATAGATGAAATTCGGTTGAATAATCCTTTAGATCCCTCTGCTTGGCTGAATATAGTGAATTCACTTTTAAAAGAGGGGATTCAAGTCGAGAATTTAGAAGCGATTAAATTTGTTTTTGGTATGACTATATACTGTGCAGTTCGTTCCCAGCTTGATGTTACTAGCTTGAATCAAAATTTATTACCTTTTTTAGAGGGTCGTGAGTTTGATGAGGCTGATCTGAAATTTAACAAGGTTTCTTTAGAAGGTGTTAAAACCATAGTCGCTCTTGGTGATAATGTAACTTTGGGTTTACAGAATAACTGGGAACTTAAGCCAGAAGAGACTTTTCATTATTTATGGCATCAAGAATTTTCTAATAAAGATGAGGTAAAGCTTATTAATAGTGGTATCTCGGGTGCTGGTATCCTTGATGCGATGCTTTATTTAGGGCGTGATGTGATAAATCACAGACCAGATATGGTTTTGATTAACTATGGCATGAATGATGCTTGGCTAGGTAGCCAGATTCTTTTAGCTTATGAAGCTTTGCTTGAGTACCTGATTAAGTTTTTAAAACTAAATAGTATAAAAGTAATTTTAATTGGACCAGTACCACATATCCCGAAGGCATGCCCTTTGGCTCAGAGACCGAATCCAGGCTTAAGCTTAGATGAGGTGAAAGTCGATGCTTTTAATAAAATATCTAAGCAAATCGCTCTTAGGCAGAAGGTTCCCTTCGTAGATTTAGCTGCAAAATTTCCTTTGGTGGAGGAGCAGAGAGTGAAATATTTCGCCAATGGCTTTAATCAACCTAATCTAGAAGGGCATATGCTTATTAAAAATGCTTTAGAAGCAGTTTGCTCTCGCGGTTTATAATATTAGTAATGAGTACTGATAAATCTAAAAACACGGAAAGTGTGGCTGTGCCTCAATCTCGGAAGATAGTTGCAGTAATACCTTCTCGCTATGAGAGTTCTAGGTTGCCAGGTAAGCCACTGCTTAAGCTTGGTGAGAAGACCATGATACAGCTAGTGTATGAGCAGGTGGCGAAGGCTAAGCATCTAGATGAGCTAGTAGTGGCTACTGATGATAGTCGAATCTATGATCATGTTTTGAGCTTTGGTGGGGCGGTAATGATGACTTCTGCTGAGCATCAATCTGGGACTGATAGAATAGCAGAGCTAGCAGAAAAGAACCCGCATTGGGATTTAATTATTAATGTTCAAGGCGATGAACCATTCTTAGATCCAGCTGATATAGATAGAACTATTCATCCTTTCTTGCTCGAACCTAATCTGGAAATGCTTAGTATCTATCATGAAATTACTGATGAAGCTGAGATATTGAATCCGAATAATGTTAAAGTCGTGACTGACATTAATGACTATGCATTATATTTCTCTAGATCGCCGATTCCCTGTCTAAGAGATAGATCAGGAATGAATCTAAAAGCTAAAAAGCACTTAGGGCTGTATGTCTATAAGCGTGATGTTTTACTAACTTTAGCGAGGCTTCCTCAGAGTGAGCTAGAGAAATTAGAAAAATTAGAACAGCTTAGGGCTTTAGAAAATCAGATCAAAATAAGAATGATTAAGGTTAAATCAGCTGCTATCGGGATAGATACGGAGGCGGATTATTTAAAAGCCTTAGAATTGATGTCATCTTTCGGGATTAGAACCTCTTCTACATAAGGAATCTAAAAAAAGGATAAATAAAAAATAAAAGATAAAATCCATATTAATGCGTGGGAATTTTGTTGATCCGTGGGTAGATTATATTAAAGCTCAAATTTCTTTGAAGAATTTCAGCCTCTTGCTTTCTTTTTACAGGGGCGTTTTTCTTTGTGTATATTTACAGCGTAATCGTAAATTAAATAGGTGAATTAAATATGGCGAAATTTGGTGCAGATATATTAAAGACTTTAAAAAGGATATTTCCGGTTTTTTCTAAGGTTCATAGAGAAAAGCGTTTTAATCAGGAGTCCGCTAATTCTTTTGTTGGATCAATAAGAGAAGAGGGGGACAACAGTGATAAGCCTAGGTTTGCTAGCTCAAAGCTTAAGAAGAGTCATATTATTTCTTATTATGAATCAACTCCAGAGGGTTCTAAGCTTATGGAGGGGATTCGTTTAAATCGCAGTTTTATTGAAGAAGCTATTAATGCTTTAAAGCAGGACCAGGATGATTTAATTTGGTTTCTAGTTGATGAGCAGGGTGAATTGCAGTATGATCTAGACGGCGATTTAATTATTTTTAAGCCAGGTGATGGTACTGTCCTTTCTGATGAACAAAGAGAGTGTCAGAAGGTTAGGCTTGGTTTATATGAATCAAGGATAATGATTCAAGGTGCTAATCTCGGTAATTTTGAATGGGATAAGACTTATTTGTTTGCTTTCGCTGATACAGGTGAGCTTGAAAGTATAAGACCAATAGGTAATAATTTCCATATATGATTTTAATAGCTGCTCTATTAAGCTTCTGGACTCCTTTCTGGGCATCTAAAGAAGAGCAGCAACAGAGAGTTAAAATAGAGAAAGACTGTTTTTTTATTCAGAACATTTGTTTTCGCGATTATGATTTTGCTTATATTGATAGAGATCAGAGTTTACTGCTTAGTTTTCAGGAGGCTAAGTTATATCGCTTAGAATTATTTCTTGAGGCAGATAAAAATAGTGATGGCAAGATTAATCAAGCGGAATTTTTAATAGCCTCTCGCGATCTAGCTTTTAAGCCAGCTTGTTCAGAGAAAAAAGTAGTCGAATCTTATGAAAAGAGGATTCTGAAAGAGTTTAATAAATTTGATTCCAATATGGACATGAGAATAACTTCACAAGAGCTTGAAAACTACGGTTCGCAGGTTTTTGATGAAATGGATATTAACGATGATAATGAGGTTTCTATTAAAGAGTTAAAAGAGTTTAATGTAAGTTTAAACTAGTTCTAGTGCCGTAATTGAGTTTTGTAATTTTTGTTTCTTGCTATTGATGGACTTAATGCGCTTGATAATTAATTTAGCTTTTTGCCATAAAGAGAATTGAATTTTATGGTGATAGAGGCTCATTGAGCTAGGTTCCACTTCATGGGGTTGTTGTATTAATTCCTTCAAATCTAAATGATTCATAAAATTAATACCTGTATCTTCTTGCAGGCATTGAGATAAAAGTAAATCTAAACCATTCTCTGAAGAGCTTAAGGCTGCTAAGGCTATAGTTTCTTTTTCGATTATGCTTAATGGATTTATCTCTGCGAGAGCATCTCTGAGGAAATCAGCAGTTTTATTAAAGAATTTCTGTTTTATTAGCTCAGTATCGAAGTATGAGCAGGAGCAAACTAGGTAGCTGTTTACAGTTTTATAAAAATCTTGGGCTTTAGAACTAGCTTTTATTAATTCCTGATCTAGGTCAATAAATCTAACGCCTGCTTCCTCAGCCATTTCCTGAACAGTCTCTTGGAGAATTGTTGATAGAAAATCACCTTTATTAAAATATATTTGATAGAGTTTTGCAGAGCTGATATTTATTACCAGTTTTTTAATACTATATTTCAGCTGCGAAATCTCACTGTTATAGTTTTCTAGCTCAAGATTTAATTTATCTGAATAAGCGAGAGCAGCATCAAAAGCCAAGAGTTGCTTACTAGAGATAAAGTCGTTAGTTATTAAGTAATTTTTCTTGAATTTCTTCAGGAGAGTCTTCAAAAAGAATGGAAAGAGATTTCAGAAGGCTATTTGGTATTTTTATTTTTTTCGCTGGTATAAAGAGTCTTATCTCTGTATCTAGATCCTGGAGATAACCAGTATCTGCATCTGGATTCATGTGCAAGAATACTGCTAGATTCAAAGAATAAGAGAGCTTATTTAATAAAAAGGAGTTAATAGCTTCGGGATCATTAGAGTCCTCGTCAAATAAGGTTTTGATGAGTTTGCTTAAATAATCTAGGATTAAAGAATAAAATATATAGATTTGGAACTGAGTATCCTTAGGCAGGAAATCAAAATTAAAGAATTTATTCGTGCGGTCTAGGATTATCAGTAAGTAGGCTTTCTTCTCTAATTCAGATCTATCTTCATTATTAATGTCTAGATCACCACTTAGATAATTTTCAACAGCAGGCCATAATTTTTCTGCTAACTCTGTTCCAGAATAGTTTTTATTTTTTTGAAATCGATAGAGATTTCGTATTAATCTTCTTATGTGACTAGGGTTATATTTAGATTTAAATTCGTTAATTTTTCCAAAATAGTCGCGAATTTCTGATTTCAGTCTTTTAACGATTTCAATTTTTGCAGCTAAAGAACTTTTAAGTGCAAAGTTATGCATGAAGAACACGGAGGTGTTTTGATTGATCATTTTGGCTTCCTCGATTTAAACGATTCAAATTTCAAAGTAAATACTATCATACTTAAATAAGTCACTCGGGATATTTCTGTAAAGACTTATAAAAATATTTTAATAATCATGAAACCTTTTTTTAATCAGTCTTTCATTTTATTGAATGGCCAAATGAACATTCAAACCTCAGTGTTAAAAAGGATATCCAAGAATTAAATGAAGAAACTATTAATTATTAAGGAAAAAGAAAGGAGCATTTGGGTTAATGAGGGGGAATTTTTTAAAGATAAGTCTCATATTTTTCTAAAAATAATTGATATTTAATTTTTGAGTTTTTATTTCATAAATCTTGTGGGGCACGGATTTCTGATCTTATTAATGATATTTATTGACAATTATTATCAAGATAATTTGCGGAGCTTTTGCCAAAATATAGCAATTTTAATGTATTATATAGTTTTAATAATACTTTCCATATTTAATGGGAAGTTGTGAAGGGGAAGCTCGAGATGGATATGATGAAAACTGCTGAATACGTTAGTGATTATTTAAATAAAATTCAAAAAGATAACGATACGATGAAGGCTTACAGCCTAGATTTGGAGAAATTCGTGAATGTTTTTGGTGAGAGGAGTATTTCTGATCTTAAGAAAGAGGATTTGGATGAGTATCTTAATGCTCTTTTGACTAGGTCTGGGAAGAAAGTTAGTGTCGCTACGCAGAATAGGCATTATGCGACCCTGAGCTGCTTTTTTAACTACTTACTTAGAGCTGGTTCTATAAATGATAATCCGATGAAGAAAATAGAGCGTCGTAGACCTCTTAAAGATCAAGGAGAGGCTAATAGTAAAGAGATAATCCGCTATTTAGATAAAGAGACGGTAAATGTCATTTTATCTAGATCGAGATCTCTAAGAGAAGAGTTTCTTTTTGATTTGCTTTATAGCAGTGGCTTAAGAATATCAGAAGCACTCTCTTTAAATGTTCAGGATATTCGTAATGGAGTTATTCACGTTAGGCAGGGTAAAGGAAACAAGGCTAGGATAACTTATTTATCTAAGTCTAGTGAGAAGCTATTTAAAAAGTTTATGGAAAAGAGAATACCAGAGAGAGCTGTGGTTTCCAAAGCTAGAACTATCGAAGAAGCTAAGAAGTTACAGTCTGAAGGTGCTTTATTCACTACTAATAATGGAACGAGATTGGGTTATCACAGGGCTAATCAGTTATTTAAACAGGCTTCAGATGATCTTAAGAATCCAGATGGTACGGTTTTGACGATTCACCAGCTTAGACATACATTCTGCACAGAAAGAGTGGGTTATATAGATATCAGAGTGCTTCAGAAGCTTGCTGGACACAGTGATATTAGAACTACTTTAAGATATGCGAAAGTCGCGGATAAAGTTGCTAAGAATCAGTTTGCTAAGTTTGATGAAGATAGAGATGGGGTTCTTGTGGAGACAGGAATTGAAGAGGATAGTATTTCTTCTCATTAGGCTTCTTTGCGGCAGTGTTTAAACAATTTTCCAGAATCATACTGCTGAGAGTTTGATGGGATCTTTAGAATCATAGATAAAAGGGCTGATATTATCAGCCCTTTTTGAGACCGCTGCACAACTCCATTTTCTGCGTTTTCGTCGTCCTCAGCCTTGAAACTGCACGTTGTGCAGTGGTCTCTTTATTAGACATATATGTTTTATGAAAATTCTCTCAGAAAAAGGCTAGGGGTCTTGCCTATAATTTTGTGAGATTTGGGTTTGGAAAATTGTGTGATCGCGGAACGACATAATTACGAGGTTTTCGTGTCAGACAGGGTTATATAAACTTATAATCAGAAAATTTTATCAAGTTTTTTTTAAAAGTACTTTTACTGCGGGGCAAGACCCCGAAGATTTTTTTGAATAATAATTCAAGCTATAAGTCTTTCTAGGACTGCTTTTTGTTTAAAAAAATAGGCTTAGTTTGCTTTAGACACTGTGAAAATGAGGTTAATAAACGATTAAAGCTAAATAATCACCTGCTTTCAGCTTATCAATTAGAATAATTACTGTTAGATAAAGGTTATTAGGCTTAGACCCACTCGAAGGAGAGATTATGTCTGTGAATTGGGCACTTGCCGTTGGTGCTGTTTTTGTTGCGTCTATGGGGACTATCGCTGGAGCTTGTAAGCGTTCTGGAGCTAAGGGGACCCAGGAAACGTCGGCTACCCCTAATAATAATGTTCCTGATAATGCGGTATTGGCATTTTCTAATGGAAAAAGCTCACGAAATTTAGGGACAGCACTTTGTGCTGCTTAGTAGATTCTGTATTACTTGATTTTTCTATTTTCCTTTTAATTAATTTAAGCCTAGATTTACTTAATTTAGTTTCTGATTTAAAAGAAGATCAGAATTTTAGATCATTATTTAAGGTTCGGGCAGGGATAATATCCTTGTGGAGTAAGCTTTTTTGCTTAGTTTTTTATTTTTCGGCAAGACCCGTAAGTGTATATAAGGCCTGGTTTTTTTCTTTAAAACCCTGATAATAAGCCAAAACTTAATCGAAAAAGTTGATCATCTTTGAAAAACTCAGTCAAAATGTGTTATCAATTGATTGATATTTAATAATCCCATTACAATTCCAAGTATTTTAAGATTTAAGGTCTAGTTAAGGTTTACTAGTTTTTAAGCCTAAAGGAAGATTTATGGCTAATTTGTTACAAAGAATCGGTGGTCCTGCTGCTGTTGTTTTGGCTCCATTTATAGTGAATGCTGGTCAGGTAGGTGCTACAGAACCGTGTTTTAAGAAACCTTCTCCGACTTTTCCTGGGAATCCACAGGAGCTTGTCAATAAGAGTAATAAGGAAACAGTTTCTTTGCCGACTTCGTCACCAACAAATCCGACTCCGAAGAGAGATACTGATATTGTTAATTTATCAAAACCAAGTCCTTTTTCTGTTACTAGGATGCCAATAGAGGTATCTCAGGTATCTCAGCGGGAGGAGCAGCCTAGTTCTCAACAAGCTCAACCAACTACATCATCTGCTGTTACTCAGAACCCGACAGGAGTAACTACCCAGCGTTATGGTAATACTGCTGCTCAGTTTTTTTTAAATTCACAGCGACGATTAAATAATAACCTTATCCAAGACGCGGACGAAGCTAGGAGACTTCAAAATCAGGTACCAGGGGGTTAGGTTCTAGGAAATAAGTCTCAATAAATAGATCTTCTAGAATATCTTAAAAAAAATTAACTTTTTTGATAAGCTTGATTTGATCTTTGTTTTTTCTTTTTCAAAGGCTTGATTTCGTCATCTTTAGTCTTATCTTAATTACCTCTCGTTATTCTCAGGGCTGTCTCATTCTAAAAATCAAGAGATTTTAGGAAATTTTTGAAAGATAATTTGTTCTCTAAAGTCATCATTCCATCCAGAGACCTGTCTTTTGC
>RFQS01000050.1 GCA_009924885.1 Pseudomonadota bacterium
GTCAAGATTTTAATGCTATAGAGAGGCAGAGCTTGAAGATTTTTGATTCTACTTATCAGCAAAAAGTCACAGAATACATTATCAGACCTTTAAGTAAAAATATTGATGGGGTAAATACTGGTTCAAGACTAGATGAATCTCTTCAATCAGCGAATGTCTTCCATAACCTTAGCTCTCTACTAAATCACTTAAGTTCTGAAAAAAAACTAAGAATAATGATAGAAGCTGGTCCTAATTTAATGAAAAGCTTTTTAAGAGAGGGGTTAGTCGATGAAATTATTCACTATGAACCATTAGAGATTCAAGCTGAATCTTTCAATGCTGCGTTAAATGAAAATGATTCACTAGATTCAGCTTTAAGTCGATCTCTAAATAATATTTTAGAGAGATACCAAAATTTACTCAAAGAGTCTCCTCTCAATACCGATTTATGTTTTCCTCGTTCTAATGAAATTTCAAAGAAGTCTCAAAAATGCTATCTAAGCCAGTATGAAATTATTGAAGCAACTAATATTAATGAAAGAACAGATATTAAAGTACATATCAGGCTAATTTAATCAAGAAGTGATTTAGTCTGATATCTGTGACTCTGTATATAAGCTAGAAGCTGGTTTCTCACATCAACAGCAACACCAACCAAGATAATCAAACTAGTAGAACCTAAACCACCAAGTGTATTCACTTGAAACCACTGCTCAGCGTGAGTAGGAAGCACAGCTATAAGACCAATAGCTAAAGCACCTATTAAAACTATCCTTGAAATAATCTTCTCAAGATACTCAGAGGTCGGTCTTCCTGGCTTAACTCCCTCAAGAGTGCTGCCTGATTTTTTTAAATTCTCTGCTATCTCTCTAGGATTAAGAACTATAGAAGAATAGAAAAAAGTAAAAGCGATTATCATGAGTAAATAAGCGATAGAATGCTCGACTTTAGAATACTGGAAAATAAACTCTATCCTTTCAGCAAGCCAGTTACCAAAATTAGCCAGGAAAGTACCTGAAAGTGCAGTGACTCCTGGAAATTTAGCAAAAGTCTCTCTTATTAACATAGAGATAGATTGATTTTGAATACCAGCAAATGTAAGAATCTGAACAGGCATAAACAAAAGAGCACTTGCAAAAATAATAGGCAAAACACCAGCTGGATTTATTTTAAGAGGAAGACTATGATCTTTATTCATCATATTATTTCTCTTCGCACCATATATCATAAGATTTCTAGAGCCTTCCTGAATATATATAATCAAAACAGTTAAAGCTAAAAATAAAAGTACTAGAGATATAACTCCCCACTGAGGACTAGAACCAACTCTCACTGCAGTCGCAGTATCTTTAATCATAATCGGCATTTTAGAAGCGATACCTACGAAAATAAGTAAGCTCGCACCATTGCCGACACCTTTTTCAGTAATAACTTCACCTAACCACATAATGAATAGAGAAGTTATAGTCAGAACCACTACAGTCCTTACGTAAAACACAGAATCCGCCTTAACAGCTAACTGAGCAACATCCAAGAATCTTGCTAAAGCAAAGCTTTGAAATAAAGCAAGTAAAATAGTAAAAAATCTAGTTATTCGCTGAAATTTCTTTCTGCCATCATCACCCTGATTTCTCTGCATCTCTTTCAGATTAGGAATGATTTCCACTAAAAGCTGCATAATAATACTAGCGGTAATATAAGGTCCGATACCTAAAGCGAAAATTGATAAAGCACTTAAAGCTCCACCCGCGAACATATCCACCAAGCCCAGTAAACCCGAAGATAGCACGGTACTTGACTTTAAAGCATTTTGGTCAACACCGTATAAAGGTATATGAACCCCAAACCTGTATACCGCAAGCAACAAAGCAGTATATAATATCTTCTGTATCAAACCAGAAGATTTGCTTATTTCTTGAAAACTAAGAGTACTGTTCTCAGACTTCAATTACCTTTCCACCCGCTTTCTCAATTGCTTCCTTTGCAGAAGCACTAAATAAATTAGCTTTAACCGTAACTGCCTTAGACAAGTTACCAGAAGCCAGAATTTTCAAACCATAAGGCTGAGCTTTCTTTATAACACCATTCTGCTCAAGAATAACTAAATTGATCTGAGTAAGACCTTTTTCAGCGAGCTCTTGAATCACATCTAAATTAACGATAGAGTACTCTTTTCTATTAACTCTCGTGTTAACCTGTCTTTTAGGTAATCTTCTATATAAAGGAGTTTGTCCACCTTCTTTAAAAGTCTTAGCCCAACCAGATCTACATTTCTGTCCTCTGTGACCACGTCCACAAGTCTTACCAGCACCAGTAGCTATACCGCGACCCTTTCTGTCTTTAGATTTTATAGCACCTTCTGCGCTTTCAAGATTTTTCATGTTATCTGCCATGGTTCTAACTCCTATATAATTATTCTGCGTCCTGCACTTGAACTAAGTGACTAACTTTCTTTATCATTCCTAAAATAGTAGGAGAATCAAAATGTGCCACAACCGCGTTAGTTCTTCTCAAGCCTAAAGCTTCAAGAACTTTGGCCTGCTTACCACTAGCAGCAGAGATACCTCTGACTAGTTTTATGGATAATTTTTTTCTTTTAGTTTCTACCATTTTTATTACCTCTATTAAGCAAATAACATTTGCTTAACTGTTAAGTTTCTCATTTTAGCTACTTCTCTAAAGCTTCTTATTGATTGGATAGCATTAATCGTAGCTCTAGCAACGTTTAATGGAGATTTAGAACCCATAGACTTAGAGAGAATATCTCCTAAACCAGATAATTCTAAAACGATCCTTGCTGTACCACCAGCGATGATACCAGTACCATCAGAAGCAGGTTTCAACATAACTTCAGAACCACCAGCAAAACCATGAACTCTATGAGAGATAGTACTACCTACCATAGGAACATCCACTAAATTTTTACGAGCATCAACTAAAGCTTTTTTAATAGCATTCAATACTTCTGAAGCCTTACCAACACCAACGCCAACTTTACCTTTCTCATTACCGATAATAACTACAACTCTAAAAGATAGTTTCTTACCACCTTTAACAACTTTCGTTACTCTTCTAACTTGAACTACTTTTTCTGTATACTCAGATTCCGTAACTTCAGTACGCTTCTGTCTACGAGGACCACCAGAACCTTCTCTTCTTTTGTTGTTATTAGCACCACCGCTATTATTATTTCCAGCAAATTTTTTAAATTTAGGTTTAGCACCAGCCAGAGCGTCAACATCAGCCGCAACTACAACTTCAGAAGCAAGCTTTTCAGCTTTGCTCTCATCAACGTCAACCGCAACTTCTACTTCACTATTCTCAACTGGATCTATATTTTTTTCTTCTGACATTCTATAAAACTCCTACGATTAAAACTCTAAACCTGCTTCTCTAGCAGCATCAGCAAGAGCTTTAATACGACCATGATAAAGATTACCACCCTTATCAAAAACAACCTTAGTTACACCTTGTGCTTTCGCCAATTCAGCAATTTTTTTACCAACAAGCTCAGCCGCTGGAATATCTGAACCAGTATCTAGCTCACGTTTAAGAGTCGGTGAATAAGTCGCAATCCCACAAATAGTCTTAGAACCAATTGACTCTGAGCTAGAAGGATCCACATCGATTATAACCTGTGCCGATATATGTTTATTAGATCTGAAGACACTCAATCTCGGTCTAAGTTCAGTACCGACGATTTTCTTTCTCGCTCTAAAATGTCTTTTTTTTCTTTGTATATTTCTTGAAACTACAGCCATAAAATTACCTCAGTTATTTACCACCAGACTTACCAGCTTTCTTACGAACAACCTCGCCCTTGTATCTAACGCCTTTACCTTTATAAACCTCTACTGGTCTTAATGATCTAATTACTGCAGCTACCTGCCCTACTAATTCTTTATCAGAACCTTCAACAATAATCTCAAGACCATTACCTTCAACTTTAAAGCTGATACCTTGCGGTGGCTCAAAAACCTCTGGATGAGACTTTCCTAATTGAAAATTAAGATTATCACCCTGCTGTAAAACTTTATAACCAATACCTTGAATTTCTAAACGCTTAGTAAATCCAATCGTAACCCCAACAACCATATTGTTGATAAGAGTTCTATAAAGTCCAAACAAAGCGGCAGATTGCTTAGTTTGCTTTGCAACAGAAAGCTTAACTATTTTATCTTCAACAGAAACCTTAATATCAGATCTTAAAGTTCTCTGAAGCTCGCCCTTAGGACCAACTACTTTTACAAATGTTCCCAGGTCATTCTCTTGAACCGTTAACTGAACATTCTCTGGGATTATAATTTCTTTCTTTCCAATTCTTGACATGCTGTTATCCCTCTATTACCAAACTAGGCAAAGCATTTCGCCGCCTACTTTCTCCGCTCTTGCCTTTCTATCAGTAACTAAACCAATATTAGTACTCAAAACACAGATTCCAAGACCATTTAATACTCTTGGAACATATTTAGACTTAACATACTTTCTAAGACCAGGCTTAGATACTCTCTTGATACCTTTAATAACTGATTGACCTTGATAATACTTAAGTTCAATGACAATAGATTTCATAGCTGGATTATCATTGTTGATAATCTCACATGACTTAATAAAACCCTCTGTCTGAAGCAACTGAATAAGCTCAGCTTTTAATCTACTGTATGGGACTAAGACGGCTGTCTTATTGACAGTAATAGCATTACGAATTCTAGTCAAGCAATCCGCTAACGGATCACTCGTCACTCTATTATTCTTATTAGTTTTAATTTCTGTTTTTAATGACATATTATTCTAAATTCCTAACTACCAACTAGCCTTCGTTAAACCAGGGATCAAGCCTTGGTGAGCCATCTCTCTGAGAGAGTTACGACATATTCCAAGATCCCGGTGATAACCACGCGGACGGCCAGTAAGCCAGCATCTATTTCTGTGTCTTATCTTAGCTGAATTCAAAGGTAAATTCTCTAATTTTTCTTGAAGAGCCATTCTTTCCTCTAAATCTAAACTTGGGTTAGACATCTTATCCTTAAGTTCAGCACGCTTCTTAGCGTACTTCTCAATAAGTGATTTTTTCTTTTTAGTTTTTTGAATACAAGACTTTTTTGCCATGATATTACTGTTTTGCTCCTGCTTGCTTTTTAAAAGGCATTCCTAATTTAGTTAAAAGTTCTAATGCATCAGCATCATTCTTTGCCGTAGTACAGATAATAATATCCATACCTCTGATAGCATCAACTTGATCATATTTAATCTCTGGGAATATAATCTGCTCCTTAATTCCCAAAGAATAATTACCTCTACCATCAAATGCCTTTCTAGAAACACCCTGAAAATCTCTAATTCTTGGCATAGCGACATTAACTAATTTACTCAAGAAATTATACATTTTCTCTTGCCTAAGAGTAACTTTAAGTCCAACTGGTACATCTTCCCTAAGCTTAAAACCTGCGATAGATTTCTTTGCACGAGTAATAATTGGCTTTTGACCAGAGATATTAGTTAAATCTTCAATCGCTTTCTCAAGCGTCTTCGAATTAGAACCAGATTCACCCAAACCAAAATTGATAACAATCTTGATAAGTTTAGGTATCTCATGTACATTTGCACAGCCAATCGACTTTTGAAGGTCCTGCTTTAGCTCTGTATTATATTTTTCTTTTAAACTGCTAGTCATTAGTCTAAATTATCTCCGCTTACTTTTGAAACTCTTACCTTAACACCATCTGCTTGGATTTTCTTTGCAATTCTTGTAGCTTTCTTCGCTTTTTCATCCCAGACCATAACCTTAGATGCAAATATAGGAGTTTCTAATTTGATAATCTCACCTTCGCTACCAGGACCTGCCGCTTTTTTATGCTTGATCTTGATATTAACTCCCTCTACGAGGATTTTTCCATCTTGAAATACCTCAAGAACTTTCGTGATCTTACCTTTATCAGAACCACTAATCACCACAACCTCATCACCAGTCTTAACATGGGATTTAACTCTTGGATTAGAAGCACCAACTTTATTTAATGCTCTTGAAAGAACAAGCTTAGAACCCTTTTTAACAAAAGGTTTTATCGCTGCTTTAGTATATCTTTTTAATTTTTTTGGTGAATTACTCATTAAACTACCTCCGGCGCAAGGGATACAATCTTCATAAATCCATGCTCTCTAAGCTCTCTTGCTATAGGACCAAAAACACGAGAACCTATTGGATTATTTTGTTTATCAATCAGAACACAAGCGTTATCATCAAACTGAATCCAACTACCATCCGGTCTTCTCTTACGTTTTCTCATACGAGCAACAACGCCACGCACAATAGCAGACTTCTTAACAGCCATATTAGGAGTAGCATCTTTAACAGTAGCAACGAAAATATCACCTAATTCAGCTACCATGCCATTAGACTTAAGAACTCTTATGATCCTTACTCTTTTAGCACCGGTATTGTCTGCAACTATTAATTCACTTTCTTGTTGTAACATCTTTCCATATCCTTAAATTGCCTTCTGAAGAATATTCAATAGAGTCCATTTCTTAGTTCTAGAAATAGGACGCGATTCTTCGATAGTAACTTTATCACCCTCTGTAGCAATATTTTCTTCGTCATGAGCCACAAAAGTTTTAGAGGTATTGATAATTTTATGATATCTCTTGTGTTTCTTTCTGCTAGTAACAAGGACACTTATGGTCTTATCACATTTAGCACTCTTTACAACTCCGATTAAGGTTCTCTTAGGCATTAGCGTTCGCTTCCTTTTGCTTTAATATAGTTTTTATCCTAGCTATAGACTTCTTTAACTCTCTTAAAGAAGAAATATTTTCAAGCTTTCTTGAATGAAGAGCCATCTTCACATCAAATAAATTAGTGTAAAGAGAATTAAGCTCTACGTTTAGCTCTTCGACTGTCATTTCAATTAGTTTCTTTGCTTTAAGAATCATGATTGTAAACCTTCCTTAACAATTACCTTGCATTTACAAGGGAACTTAGAAGCAGCAAGCTCCAAAGCTCTCTTCGCTAAAGCAATATCAACACCAGCAATCTCAAATAAGATCCTACCTGGCTTAATAACAGCTACCCAAAACTCTGGACTACCCTTACCAGCACCCATCCTAGTTTCAGCTGGTCTCTGGGTAACAGGCTTATCTGGGAAAACTCTAATCCAAATACGTCCACCTCTCTTAATATGACGAGTAAGAGCACGCCTAGCAGCTTCTATCTGTCTAGAATTAATCCATTTTGGCTCAAGTGCCTGAAGAGCAACTTCACCAAAACTCACAGAAGCACCACGAGTTTCTTTACCGGTCATGCGACCTCTTTGCTGTTTTCTATATTTAGTTCTCTTAGGTTGTAGCATTAGAATTAGCCCCTCCGACATTACCTCCAGCAGCAGCTTTAATATTAAGCTTCGCTTTCTCACCCGGTCTTAAAATCCCTTTATTAACCCAAACTTTTATACCGATGTTTCCATAAGTAGTCAAAGACACCGAAAAACCATAATCAATATTAGCCCTGAAAGTATGACAAGGAACGCTTCCCTCTTGAGCTCTTTCCGATCTAGCGATCTCGATACCGCCAAGTCTTCCAGAAACTTCAATCTTGATACCAACAGCACCAGCCCTCATAGCTCTTTGAATAGACTGCTTAACCGCCCTTCTAAATGCTATACGTCTCTCAAGCTGTTGACCAATACTTTCAGCGATTAACTGAGCATCAATATCAATCTTGTTAACTTCAAATAGATTAACTTGCAAAACCACATCTGGTCTGTTAATTAAAGACTGTAGCTCTAATCTCAAAGCATCTAAACCTTCATTAGCTTTACCAAAAACAAGACCTGGTCTTGCGGTGATAATATTTACCTGAAGTTGTCCAGGCTTTCTTTGCAGAATTACTTTACTGATACCTGCATTCTTAAGTTTTTTCTTAATATACTTACGAATAAGAGTATCTTCTTGTAGAACAGCTGCAAATTGCCCAGCTCTAAAATCAACGAAAGTAACTGAATCCGCAGTTTCAATTATTCCAAGCCTATTTGCACGTGGTGGTACTTTTTGTCCCATTATTTATTGGACTCCTCTTTCTTCCTATTTTTCTTATTACGTGGAGAAACATCCCACACGTGAGCTGCATATTCAGCTGGTTTTAAATCGCTCAATACAACACTCATTTGAGAGCATCTCTTATAAATAGAGAAAGCTCTCCCCTTTGATCTTGCTCTAAATCTTTTTAAAATAGACTTATCATCTACCAAAAACTGAGAAACATACAAATCATCAGGATTCTCAACCCCATGATTAGCCTTAGCGTTCGCCATCGCACTCAATAAAAGCTTTTTCACTGGATCAGCAGCAGCATAAGACATGAAGTTAAGCGCTTCACGAGCCTCACCAGCTTTCATTTTTCTAATAAGATTAACAGTTCTACGCAGCTTTCTCGCTGTCTGTCTGATAAATCCAAGCCTCGCTGTAATTATATTTTTTTCTGTCATTATCTGCCAACTTTTGCCTTCTTAGCCCCTGCATGTCCTCTAAACGTTCTAGTTAAAGAGAACTCACCTAAACGATGCCCTACCATAGATTCTGAGCAATACACAGGGATAAATTTCTGACCATTATAAACAGCAATAGTGAGACCAACCATATCAGGGAGTATCATAGAAGCCCTCTTCCATGTTTTAATAACTTTCTTATCGCCTTTAAGCTTAGATGCATCTACTTTCTTCTTGAGAGAATGATGGATATAAGGACCTTTTTTCGTTGAACGTGACATATGATAAACCTTTATAAATTAGAGAGCCGAAACCTTCTTACCTTTTCTATTCGTAATGATGTACTTAGCAGAAAGTTTTTTATCTTTTCTAGTCTTACGACCAACTCTCTTGCCAGTAAACGTCTTAGGAATACCACCGATAGGACACTTACCTTCACCACCACCATGAGGGTGATCTACAGGGTTCATCGCAGAACCTCTAACAGTAGGTCTGATACCCTTAAGTCTATTAATACCAGCTTTACCTATAACAGTATTTTTTTGATCAGCGTTACCAAGCTCACCAATCGTAGCGATACAATCCATATGAACTCTTCTAAGCTCACCAGAAGGCAACTTCAGAATCGCATAATCACCATCCTTAGCAGAAAGCATCGCAGAAGAACCAGCTGTCCTAACCATCTGGGCTCCCTTACCTTTAGTAAGCTCGATATTATGGATATTAGTACCTTGAGGAATATCTCTTAAAGGAAGCGCATTCCCGACAGCAATTTCAGAAGCTGGACCAGACTCAACTGATGAACCGATAGTCAAACCCTTAGGAGCGAGAATGTAGCGCTTATCTCCGTCTTTATAAAACAAAAGAGCTAAATGTACATTTCTATTCGGATCGTATTCTATAGCCTTAACAGTAGCCGGTACACCAAACTTCTCTCTTTTCCAATCAATAACTCTATATTTCTTTTTAACACCGCCACCCTTATGCCTGCAAGTGATCTTACCAGCGTTATTACGGCCAGTAGATTTCTTCAACTTAGACAGTAAGGCCTTTTCAGGCTTAGACTTAGTTATATCTTGCCTGTCAAGAGTAATACAACCTCTTGTGCCTGGTGTTCTTGGATTTTTTTTCTTTAGGGCCATGATTATTCTTGAGCGTATATTAATTACGACTATTAGCCGTAAAAACAACGAACTAATATAATAGCAAAGTATTTATGGCTTTTCTGAGATGGAAGAGAAAAAAATACTAAAATTTTAGCTTTACGATAAGCTCTTAACCATTTTTTAAAGTTTTGGGCTTAATATCAGCTTAGGTAATGGAAGCGGAAATAGGATCAGCACCTTTACGCATCAAGGAGAAAAAATGTCAGCAAACCCTAGTAAAAAAATTAAGCTAAACAAAGTTAGAGAAATTATAGTTACGAGGTTAAGAGACGACCTAAGGCAACCAACCTTACTGAAATCTGCAATAGAACAAGGAAGAAAAGAAAGAGATACTACCGTTCCGATATTTACAAAAAAAATCAATCCATTCCCTCAGCAAAGATTTGATCTTGGAGAAGAAGACGCAAGAGAAACTAACCTTAGATTAGAAAGCAATCTGAAAAAAGCTTCTGAACCAAAAGAAGAAATAAAAAACAAGAGAACAAATTTATTTACGCCTGTATCTATATCAAAAA
Organism: Pseudomonadota bacterium; assembly: GCA_009924885.1. Lineage (GTDB taxonomy): Bacteria > Cyanobacteriota > Vampirovibrionia > LMEP-6097 > LMEP-6097 > LMEP-6097. The sequence continues at coordinate 10,147 of RFQS01000050.1, forward strand.
TGATAGGCTAAAAACATGCTTATACTCCTTTCTGGAGATGATGAATTTAAAAAGCAGATTCAGCTAGACGAGCTAATTTATGGCTATTGCTCTGATTTAAATCAACTTAAAACCATAGAAGATCCTAGCTTTTCTGAGTTAATTAATTTCCTAAATCGCCCTCAAAGTCTTTTCAGTTTTAATAACGAAACTACTAAGAAAGCTTACCTTATTAAAAATTTCTATCTATTAAGGCCAAAAGATAAAGAAGAGGACAACGAGCAGCCTGCTAAAAGCAAAGATGACGAAAAGTTAATTGAGTTTTGCTTAAATATCATCAAAAACACTCAGCAAGAGAGCTTGGTGATATTTACAAGTAACAGTATCAAGGGGACATTGAAATTCGTTAAAGAATTAAAGAAAATTGATAACTGCAAACACTTAGAATTAAACAAATTTAAAAACTGGGATTTAGAACCCTGCCTAATTTATTTAAAGAAATTAATTAAAAAATGTCCAGAGATTAAGATTCCAGATAAAGATTTAGGGCAATTTATTAAATATCTTGGCACTGAAAATCTTGGTGAAATATTTCAAACATTAGAAACCTTGTCACAGTCTTTCGATAAAATAGATTTTAATTTACTGAAAAAATATTCCCAGCCTAAATATGACTTGTTTAACTTCGCTGAGGTTTTAGTATCGGGCAAAAAAGCTGAAGCCATTCAGGAATTAAGAAAAATTAAAGCAGATCCTGAACAGAAAAACAATCTAGGTATAATCGGCTTATTACACAATCAATTAAACCTATATCAAAGTATCAAAT
>RFQS01000006.1 GCA_009924885.1 Pseudomonadota bacterium
TGCCGAACTCCCCCAGGGCAGGAATGCAGCAAGGGTAGGTGCGCTCTAGTGGGTGTACGGGGGATCCTATTTTTTCAACATGATCAAATATATTTAAATCTGAATATACTTTCAAAATTCTTGTAAATTCGCCGTAAAAATTTTCCCAACCTACATAATCTCGCAAACATACAAAGCTTAAAATTCTAGGACCAATTTGCAGAACAAAAGAATCTTTCTCTAACTTGTAATAAGGACTATAGATTAAATTTGGATCGCTCTCTCTTATAAATTCTGGTAATTGCAAAATTGGCAATTTCGTTAAGTTAGAATAACCTTCTAAACCTTTAAAAACCATACCCAAAATAATGTCAACTGGAAGATTGGGTTGAAAGCGAAGCTCTAAAGCTGCTTCCTCAATGGGACATGGAGTAATATACTTTGGAGTCTTAATGTCATGAAGGCTCATAGTAATAGTATGCCACAGCAAATCACAATCGTTTCTATTTTCCTAATCTAAGAGTAAGTTTCCCATTCTCCATCACGAAAACCTCATCACAAAGCTCAGCTATCTGTGGCTTATGCGTAATAAATATAGTCGTCTTGCCCATTCTTAATTTATTAATATTAGTAAGAATCGTCGAAGCTTATAGCATTATCCACACTGCTTAATGAATCATCAAGAATCAATACTTCTGGATTAATCGCAAGAGCTCTAGCTATCGCAATCCGTTGTCTCTGCCCGCCCGACAGAGTTATACCGCGTTCACCTACTATAGTTTCATAGCCATTTTCGAATCTCATAATTTCATCATGTATGCCCACGGCTTTAGCTAAAGCTTCTATCTCTAGATCACTAAGATCTTTAGCATAAGATATATTTTCTTTAATGCTTGTAGAGAACAGAAAATTTTCCTGCGGCACCATATTTATCAGTCTGCGTAAGTCTTCTAGATTAATATTTTTAAGATCTATATCATCTATTAAAATTTCAGCAGCTTCGAGCTCTCTTAAATGCATTAGCTTCTTTCCTAATTGGCTTTTACCTGAGCCGATAGCACCGATAATCGCTATTTTCTTGCCCTTCAGTATCTTCACCCCCAGAGTTTTAAAGTTAATCTCAGAGTCAAAAGTAGTCTTGTGTACTGTATCTACAGTGTCCGCAATGCTTGGCACAGTGTTTAGAATATTCTCAATACGCTCTGCACTCACTTGAACTCTATAGACTATTGTTATTAGCCAACCAAGCATAGTGATTGGCCAAATCAATCTTTCAATATATAAAGAAAATGCAGCAAAATCACCAAAGCTAAAAGTCCCTTCTATAACAGCTTTACCACCAAGCCAAAGTAATAAAATAAAGCCAAGGCTCGCAATCACCTTCATTACTGGGCTAATAAGACTTCGTGCTCTTATTAAAAGAAGATATTCTTTAAGTAGCCCATTATTTTCTTGTGAAAACCTCTCTATTTCAGCAGCTTCTTGCCCAAAGGTTTTAATAATATGAATCCCACTCAAATTCTGTTCTATAAAATTACTAATTTTAGCAAGTATCTCCTGCACAGCCTCTTGGTGAGCTTTAATGCTTCGGCTACATAAAGTAACACCCAGTATTAAGACTGGGATTAAAGCAAGAAAACTAATAGTCAAAATATTATTAGTTTTATACATCAATGGAACTATGACTATAAAAGCGATTGCACTGTTTAAAATATTCAGTATTGCAAAACCAGCCACTGCTCTAAAAGACTGAACATCATTACTGATAATAGAAATCAAATCCCCAGCCTTTTTCTTTTCAAAAAAAGCAGGTTCTAGATGCAGTACGTGATTGAAAATCTGTTTCTTTAAATCAAACTCAACTTGCCTGCCTACGCCAAAAATTATATGACGTGATTTAGCTCTTAAAAAAGCCATAACTATCGCCGATCCACCCATGAGAAGGAGAATCAAATTTAATTTACTCGAAAGTGCCGTACTATTAAGTCCCCCACTAGAATAAGCTTGCAATAAATCTACCGAATCCTTAACGAGCTGTGGAATATAAGCACCTAAGATATTTACCGCAATTAGACAAACCGTACCCCAGAGATAGGAAGGTAAGTAATTAAAAATATGCCTATAAGGCTTTTTCATAAAATATCCACTTCGCTAATCAAAACAAGATTTAAACAACATTCTTATAGTATCTCAGATAATTCGCTGAAATCACTAATCACCTTTCTAGTTCTTTCAATAGAACTACCACTCGCAATTGAACTATCAAGACTCATATCACTGTTTAAAGATTCCCTCACTACTTGTATGGTTAATAATCCAGCTCCTTCACTGGCTCTACATTCATCTTTAATATCAGTTAAAAATAAAATATCTTCCGGATTTAAATTGATATCATTTGCGATTTTCAGGTAAGAAGCAGATTCTTTCTTTGAGCCTATCTTAGTATCATAGAAACCAGAAAATAAATAACGAACATCACCGAATTCAGAAAATTCAAAAAACAATCTCTGAGCTTGAATAGACCCTGATGAATAAACATAGATCGGCAAGCCTTTGCCTTTCATATTTAAGAAAAAATCAAGGGCATCTTGGTATAAAGGTGCCTTAAATAAGCCTTTCCTAAAACCTTCTTGCCAGATTAATCCCTGTAAATCTTTTAAGGGGGTAATTTTTCTATCTTCCTGAATCCAAGTTTTTAAAGCCTGAATAGCAGTATATACCTGTGTTTCAAAAATAGCATCATTGCACTGTTGCGGAACTCCAATTTCTGCGTTTTCGTCGTCCTCATGATCCTCATGTACCCGCAGTACACTGCGGTCATTCGTCCTCCTCAGCCTTGAATTTGCACGTTCGGCAACAGTGCAATCATCTTGATTAGAGTCATAATTAAGCCCAGTAAGCTTATCTTGCTTAAGCTCTTCTAAAGTAGCTTCAATAATAGAAAGTAAAAATGGATCATGCTCAAAGTTACTTAGTATAAAATCTTCTAGTCTCTCGCTTGCATAAGGGAAAAGAACATCTTTAACAAAGCTAATTGAACTAATAGTTCCTTCGATATCAGTAAGTATGGCTTTAGGCATGGTATTAAACTATTGTATTGGAATTTTCCTGATTTAAATCAAAACGATGTGAAATCGATTCTTCATGATAACAAGGTATCCAGCCACTTTCATCACTAAAAAATCTCAGGCACTTGAACTGTGGAGTTAAACCCATATCAAACCAATGCCAAGTATTAGCTGGAACTCTAATAAAGTCACCAGCAGAGCAAAGGATGCTATAGACTCTGTCTAAATGATGGATGGTAAAGAGACCTGAGCCAGAAATAAAATACCTAACCTCATCATCTGCGTGTGTATGCTCTTTTAAAAATTTATTTCTTATGACTGGGAAGTCCTCTCTGTGAGCCAGTTCAGGATTTACAGACATTAAATCAACTGCTTTAAAACCATAATTATTTTTAATCTTTTCGATTTCATTTTCATAAAATTTAAGTACCTCTGCATCACTAAAATCTTCTACAGGAGGGGAATCCCAGCGTTCTATAGATACTCCTGAGGAGCCTAAAGAATTTTGAATAAATTCTAAATCCTCTGATTCACAGATTAGATTTGCGGCTTCATCAAAAATTTTTAATAATGTCATACTTTTACAGCTTCTTCCTTGCCCTGCATGACTTTATTTAATTGCATCTCAAGTAAATAGGATTCAATTAAAGTATTCAGAGCATCTACGTGCCTAATCGTTTCACTCATGGTGCTTCCCCAAGTATAAAGACCATGTCCCGCTATTAGATAAGCATGTAGAGGCTTTTCTGAATTAGCAAGCTTATCAAGAACTGGTTGAATTAAATCAGCTAGCTCCTCTATGTCTTGGTTATTAGGGAAGATCGGTAAAATTTCGGTATACTCATGAGTCTGGACACCCGAAAGAGCCTTTAAAAGCTCAAATCCCTCTAGTTTAAGTGCTTTAATTCCTTGCTTTAAAAGAACTTTAGATAGAACCGCACTAGATGATGAATGAAAATGGGCTATAAACTTAGCGTTAGGGAAAGTTCTATATACCTGAGTATGTAAAAGGGTTTCAGCTGATGGTTTTAGATTAGAATCTTTGGCTCTACCTAGAAAATCCACTAGCATTAAATCCCCTTCTGCTAAAGTCGCTTTATCTTTGCCAGAGACGCTGATTAAAATCTCTTGATTTTCGAGGCGAGCAGAAAAATTACCAGAAGTCGCTGGTACTAAACCTTTCACTGCACAGAAATGAGCGACTCGAATTAGATCTTGTTTTATGGAGTCGAGATTAAGCACATTCATCGTTTATAAATTATACTTATTAGTAACTTCCAGTATTAACAAATAAATGAAACTCTTAGAATTAATTAAATTCGATACGAGCAACTTTCTTCAAGAAGAATATGATTTATTAATCGGTGTCGATGAAGTGGGTAGAGGCTCTCTAGCTGGACCTGTAGTCTGTGCCGCTTTTTCATCAGAGCAGCTTTGCTGTATTGAATTTCAAGATAAAAAAAAGAGTAAAAAAGCAGAGAAAGTTTTTATAGAAAGTGTTTTAAAGACCAGACCTATTTTAAAAAAATTAGATGATAGTAAAAAAGTAAAAACCCAAGACCGAGAATTATTAGTAAATTCACTGAAAGACCAGCTTTACAGTACATTCTATGCGTTAGCAGAAAAATCAGCTGATTATATAGATGAGCAGGGTATAGTAAAAGCTATTTTTAGCGCCATGAGCGAAGCTATCGCTAAAATCATTAATCAGTTTTATGAAGTTAATCAGCATTATCCTAAAAATATCTTAGTTTTAGTCGATGGTCCTAAGACCATTCCAGCACTAGAAGAATATGTTAAGGAATATTTATTTTCTAAAGCTAATAGTGAAAAGACTTCCCTTCAAATGGCTAAATCAAATTCAGCCCCTAAAATAGTCATCAAGCAGATAGCTATAAAAAAAGGCGATAGCCTAAGTGCTGTAATCGCAGCAGCAAGCAATATAGCGAAGGATTTTCGCGATAAATTAATGAAGAATATTATTAAAAACGAACCCCATCTTTCTGTCTACGGTTGGCAAACCAATGTCGGCTACGGTTCTTTAGCTCACTGTAGGGCTATTCAAAAGCACCATCTAAGCATCTATCATCGCCGCAGTTTTTGTGAAGGCATCCTCTCTAATCAGAGCTAATGCCCTTTCTGCAAGAAATTCATTTTTAAGCCTTTTATCTTTTCTAAGCTTCTTTTCAAGCTCGTCTGGATTAGGGTTTATTAATCCCCAGTTGGAGTTAATCGGCTGAAAACGCTTAGGGTCAGCACTAGTAACATAATTCACTAATGCTCCAAGCATGGTTAATGGTGAAAGTGGTGCAATTTCATTTTTTGCACCATTGTCATTTTCAAGATCTATTGCCGTATTCAGTTTAATTTCACTTAAAATTCTTGAAACAATGCTTCTAGCCACAACGATTCCAGTTCCCGCAGATTCTGTATAACCCTCTACGCCAGTGATTTGACCTGCGAAATAAATATTAGGGTGGGTTTTTAAAGAAAGGTTTTCTGAAAGTAGGGTGGGGCTATTTAAAAATATATTTTGGTGCATAACGCCGTAACGCACTATATCTAAATTCTCTAAAGCAGGGATCATTGAAAAAACTCGCTTTTGCTCTCCCCATTTAAGATTCGTCTGAAAACCAACTATATTATAAAGTGAGCCTAAAACATTATCCTGCCTAAGCTGCACCACTGCATAGGGTTGGCGAGGATCTGTCAAGCCGACAGGTTTTAAAGGACCGAATCTAAGTGTATCCTTCCCTCGTTCAGCTATCGCCTCAACTGGCATACAGCCTTCAAAATAACGCATATTTTCTTTCTCGAAATCTTGAAGCTCAGCTCTCTCAGCACTTAATAAAGCTTCTTGGAATCTATAATATTCATCAGCACTATAAAATGGACAGTTAATGTAATCATCAGTTTCACCCTTCCCATAACGAGAGGCTTTAAAAGCGATATCCATATTTATACTTTCAGCTGTAAGTATTGGACTTGCAGCATCAAAAAAATTCAGAAAATCCTTTCCTTGAGTGAGCTTCTGTATCTCCTCAGATAAATTTGGGCTAGTGAGGGGGCCAGAAGCGATGATAAGAAATTTATTTTTATTATATTCAGAATTAGCTTCTAAAACATCAGCAGGTATATTTACAAACTCTTCTCGAATAAGCTCTATATAAGGATTTACAGATATCACCTCAGAGATAATCTCCGCAAACTTATCTCTGTCCACGGCTAAAGCCTGTCCTGCTGGCACTTTACTTTTCAGAGCAGAATTTATTATAAGGCTATCGAAAAGCTTCATCTCCTGAATTAAGACTCCACGAGCAGTGGTTAAAAACTCTGAACCTAAGCTGTTACTACAGACTAGTTCCGCGAAATTATCGGTATGATGAGCTGGTGTTTTAACCTTAGGGCGCATTTCATAGAGTTTTATCCTAATGCTTAGATCATAAGCTTTAGCAAATTTAGCGAGTTGAAAAGCAGTCTCAGTACCAGCTAGCCCAGCTCCTACTATAGTTATTTCGTACACAGAGTCCTATTTTAGCAGAGGGTACTATTTCCGAACTCCAATTTCTGCGTTTAAAATAGTAAAACTAACCTTAAACTAATAATTTCAAGCCTCTCCAATTACCTAATTTTATACAGCCAACTAAATTAAATTAGATAATTTTATTAACTATGATATATTTTTATAGATATATTCAACTATTTGGGTATAATATTTTAGGTATATGGTGGATAGAAAATTCCTTAGTGACCTTATATATAATGCCTGCACCTCTAAAAAGGTTACTCTATTATTCGGGGCTAGACAGGTAGGCAAAAGCACTTTATTAAAACAGTTTTTAAACGAACAGGAGAAAAAAAAGAAAACCTATAAACTTATAAATGCTGATAACTATTACGACAGAGCCTATTTTAATAACACCGATAAAATAACTTTAATTAATGAACTGAGCCAATACGACTATCTTGCTATTGATGAAGCTCAGAAATTAGAAGAGATGGATCTCTTTATAAAAAACTTCGCGGACTACGTGAAAACAGAGAGTCGCCTAATCCTGACTGGGTCATCTAGCATAGAGATAAAAAATCAAATCAAAGAATCTAACGCTGGTAGAAAGCGAGAGATAGAGATATATCCACCAGCTATATTTGAAATATATAAAGATGAAAAAACAGCGAAGACCAATCTTGAAGACCGTTTAATCTTCGGCTCTTATCCTGAAATATCTTTAAGTGATAAGCCTTTACACAGAGATGAGAAAATCGATTTACTCAGAAGCATAGTTAATGATTACCTTTTCAAAGATATTTTTACTTTAGACGGTCTTAAAAATGCAAGCAAAATAGAACACCTCGCGATGCTAGTGGCTTACAGAGCAGGGCAGATATTAAACCTAAATGATTTAGCAAATGAATTACAGCTTAATCGAGCCACTATAGAGAAATATTTAGAATTAATGGAGAAATCATTTCTAGTATTTAAGCTAGATAGCTTCTCTAAAGAGGCTGCAACCTCACTTAAAAAACAGAATCCTAGCAATGCAATTAAAAAACAAAAAAAATATTATTTTTACGATAATGGAATTAGGAATGCTTTAATCAATGACTTTTCTGGATTAGCTTTCAGAAGTGATATCGGGGCTTTATGGGAGAATTTTATAATCGCAGAGAAAAGAAAACTAAATAAATATATTCATGGAAATTCTCTTAAAACATATTTCTGGCGAGTGAAAGCGAATCTAGGAGATCAGGAGATAGACCTAATCGAAGAACTCGGCGACGGTAAATTAAATCATCTCTATGCTTATGAGCTTAAATACAGTAAAGAAGAAACTAAGATTAAAATCCCCAGCCAATGGGAGAAAGACTTTCCTCTAGCGAATTTCAATGTTATTAATCGCAGTAATTTTTATGAATTTTTAGAAAACGTATAGGAAGGGGATTTCATGCAACGCAAAATGACTGAACATGATTTAATACGCGAGCTGGGCAAATATAACCTTCAGGATGCTCTACTCGAAATAGGAAAGGTCTCTGAATATCTCTATGCTAATCCAGATGCCTCAAGTGAAATTAGTAATGGCTCCAATTATGAAAATAAGAGTGTGATGTTCACTCAAGAAAGCCTCGGATATTTAGCTCAGTTACTTATCATCAGCGGTGCAAATGATACAAAGGCTTTATATCTCAGTGCTAGAAAGGATAAAGCTGAAAAGCTTAAGTATTTTTTCAATGTCAGTGGATATCTTTGGTATCACGTAGTTCATAAATCTCCAGACTTGAAAACGGAAAATGGGGAAAAAATAAGAATTAGAGATTCAGATATTTGGAATGCTCAATTTTGGCTACATCTATGGGAAAGACAAGCTAAGTATCAAATTCAGAGACAGTCTAATCGTAGGCACTTACTAGCTAGGCAGTATTTAATTTTTATTAAAGCCTATAAACATCTCACAGAGAAAGATGCGAAGAAAGAAGAGTTTAAAAAACGTCATAAAAAACTATTCAGTGAAACTAATACTGCCGCCACAGAAGCAAAAGCCGAAAATATTAATCCAGAAAATAAATTTAAAGAAAAATTTTCCTTATCGATGAAGGCTTTTCTAATATTGATTTTTCTTGGAGTCTCACACAATAAAGAATTAAGCTGGCAGCAAGGAAAATATATTTTCAATGGCTGTATAGACTACCTGAATATAAGCTGGGAAGATGAGGATCTTTCAGAAATACAAGCTCGCTTGCTTGAGGTAAATGAGTCAATAGAAAAAGATTCAATCATTAAAGCTCTAATGCCTTTTTCCCTCTCCTATAAAGAATTTCAAGAAAAAGCTAAAGAGTTAAATCCCATAAATCCACTAATGATCTATCCGCTGGTAAGACCTGATAGAAAATATAAAAACCGTTATCCTTTATTTCTTAGTCCTGTATATCCATATCTGAGAAATATAATTTTAGAAGATGGTCTATTTAACGCCCTAGATGATATTTATAGAGAAGAATTTAAGAGCGAAGGTCTCAGAGCTGCCCAGCCCTTTAGAAGCTTTTATGGAGATTTATTCGAGCAGTTTATTAAAGATCTATTTATTAATATCTATGGTCAAGAAAAAGTCTCAGATTTAAAAATTATCACGGATAAAAAAATTTATATTATTGAAATTAAATCATTGAAGCTAAACTATCACTTCGCACTTAAGGATATTTATGATGAAGATAAAATAGAAAAAAATATAGAAAAGCTCGCAGAAGGTGTTATTCAACTTTATAGTGAGAATCTAGCTTGTAAACAGTGCAACACTGAAGATGGCGTAAAGGGAGCCACTAAAACTAAAAAGGAAGCTGAAATTATACCGATATTAGTCATTTCAGATCAAACTTTTAGTTTAATTAGTACTTCAAATAAAGATGGGGACAGTATCTTCCAAGAAAAAATAACTAGCCTTGCTATTAAACATAATCTTTTAAATCCAGATAAAAAAAAGAACGAGAAAAATGCAGGAAATGGAATTGCATATGAGTCCCTCAATTTTAATTTCTATATATTGCCGTTAAGATTTTTAGAAGGAAATTTTAATCGCCTAAAAAATAATGAGATTAACCTCGAAGATGCCTGTTATAAAAGTCATTCTAGAACTGTATTCTTTAATTACGATGAAAGTAAAGATACAGATAGCCCAAGCCTAGATCCTGATATTGAGAACTCAAATAGTTATTATGATGAAGCGTTTGAAGAGTTAATGAAATTTTAAAACGTAGGCGGTTTTACCCCCGATAAATCGGTAAAATAAACTTAAAAGCACTACCCTGTCCAAGCTCACTCTCACACCAGATCTTACCACCATGAGCTTCGATAATCTGCTTAGAGATCCATAAACCAAGTCCAGTACCACCAATTTTACGTGTATCACTATTATCTACTCGCATAAAACGCTCAAAAACCTGTCCTATATTCTCTTTGGAAATACCCATTCCATTATCACTAATAGATACAGAGATTTCATCAAAAAAATTCTCTGGACTCGCTGCCGTAACTATATCTATTTTACAGTTAATCACTTTTCTATCTGGCTTAGAAACCTCTATTGGTGAATACTTTATAGCGTTTGAGAATAAGTTATGAAATACTCTCTCGACAGCGACTACATCACAGAGTATATAGGGCATATCAGAATTCACGGACCACTTGACTGAATATGGTTTATGCTGATCCTGAATCTCTTCCCATGCTTTTCTTGCAAGAGTCGATATCTCAACTGCTTCAAAATCGCTAAGGAACAATTCATCATTTGATTCTAATCGTGATAAATCGAGGAAATCATCTATTAAACCAGCAAGTTTTTTAGAAGCTTGATAGATTTCTTCTAAATATTTTTTTGTAAGCTCGGGGCTGTACGAAGCATTTAACAAAAGCTCACTAAAACCTAATATCGCAGACATCGGAGTCCTTAATTCGTGCGAGACGGTGCCTAATATCTGGGTCTTATTTTCGTTAAGTTGAACCAACCTTTCGTTATTCAATTGAATATTCTCTAAAGCTGATAGTAAAGAAATCTGATCTAATATAGCGCTCGTCATTCTATTTAAAAGCTCTAAATCCTTCTCAGGCAGAGTGTCAGTGGACTGCTCCTGATTTTCAAGTTCTGCGTTTTTAGCTAAATTACTAGCTGATTTAGTTCGGCTAAAAACAGTGAAGGCAGAAGTGATGTGGCCTTCTGTTTCTTTATGTATGTAATAAATCTTTTTAAATTCACTAGTGTCAGATTCAGTAATGGAAAACTTAGCGACTTTTTTATCTTCTTTCCCTGAATAATATATTTTTCCTTCGTAACCAGAAAGATAGAAATAAGCAAAGTCCGCATTTTGAGAAGAAAATTTCTCTACTAATAATTTACAGGTCTTATTTGCAAGTTCTACAAAATTTTTAACATTTAAGATATCAATAAATTCAATTAAATTTTTGGCATCATTATTAGGCATTGCACTAGCTTTTGTATCTCAGTAGGGCTTGAAAAATACGATATTTAGTCTTTTTCGATGAATCCTTAAGTTGCGGGCTTAACAGCAATATCATACAATTAAATACGATTATGGATTGGAATCTAGTATCTAAAATTCTGCTACCTGAATTTATTGTTCTTGGTGCAGTGCTTATAACCATTTTACTAAGTCTTATAGACAAGACTAAAAAATATACTGGACTAGTAGCGACCTTCGCACTTCTTCTAGCAGCTTTGGTGGCAGCGATTAGCACTCAAGGCGAGGAAGTTACTAAGATCCTAAACTCCGCTTTTATTTCAGACTCACTTTCTAGATACTTAAGGGTTCTTATATACGGCATAGCTGCTCTTATCGCCTTAGCTGCGACTAAATATATAGAAAAATTTGAAAGCCCAGCTGAGTATTTTCCTATATTCTTAACGGCGACACTAGGAGCTGGTTTCCTTGCTGGCGTAAATGATTTTCTCACTTTATTTATAGGACTTGAGACACTGGGACTCAGTGCTATTCTCTTAGTTTCCTATTCTAGAAAACTGCAAAAATCTAATGAATCAGCGATTAAATATCTTTTAACTGCGGCAGTAGCTACAGGCATGTTGCTGTTTGCAATTTCCCTACTCTATGGAATAACAGCTTCTACTAATTTCGCTCAAGTAGCTAGCAGAATAGTACAATTAGAATCTATTTCTCTACTTTCAGTACCTTTAAAAATATTAATCTCAGCTTTATTGGTAGGGGCAATAGCCTTTAAGCTAGCGGCAGCTCCTTTCCACAACTGGACTCCAGATGTTTATTATGGCGCACCAACCTCTAGCACTCTTTTCTTATCAGTCATTTCTAAAATAGCTGGTTTTGCGGTAGCGATAAGAGTCTTCGGAACAGTCTTTCATAATGAATTCCTTTTACCGATGCTTTCTATCATCGCCGTACTTTCTATCATCGTCGGTAATTATGTAGGTATCATTCAGATCATCAGCAGAGGTTCAGTTAAAAAACTTTTAGCCTATTCTTCTATAGCTCAGTCTGGTTATTTATTAGTTGCACTTGCTTGCCTGAGATTAGAGAGCGTTGGCTCTTTACTGTTATACATCACTATCTATGCAATTATGAATACCTGTGCTTTCGCTTGCGTAATATATTTTGAGCAAGAGACTGGTAGTGATAGTGTTTTTGACTTTGCGGGTTGGATTCAGAAAAAGCCTATGCTTACTATTATTTTCTCTATCGCTCTCTTTAACCTAGCAGGCTTACCATTTATTCCAGCTGGTTTTATCGCTAAATTCTTCCTCTTTTCCACATCATTTAGTTCAGGACTAGTTTATGCACCATATTTAGTTATTATCGCTTTAATCGGCTCGGTTATAGCTCTTTTCTACTACATATACTTAGCTAAATTAATGATAGTAGATGAACCTTCCTTCGCTTTAAAGCAGTTAGAGACGGTGGAAGTAGTCGCTGTAACAGAAGGTGAGACGAAGAAATGTGGATACTCTTATGATCCAGCAAGGCTTACAGCGATGCTATCGGTGGGTGTATTAATTATAGTAAGTATTTTTGGAATGGATTACCTGCAAGGCGTCTCAGAGATGGCTATCTATAAAATAGGTGTTTAAGAGCATGGATGATAAAAAACTTAAGCTCTTAGAAAAAGATCTAACTGATACCGATTTAGAATTTTACTTAAAACAGGAACTTATCGCCGTAGACTGCGAGATGATGGGTCTAAATGTTTATCGTGACAGGCTGTGCCTAGTACAGATCGCCGATGATGATCGTAATGTAAGATTAGTTAAAATTGAACAAGGGCAAGATTTAGCACCTAATTTACAGAAACTATTTGAAAATGGAAATGTACTTAAGCTCTTTCACTTTGCTAGAACTGATGTAGCTTGGTTAAAATTCTGGCTGAATATCAGAGTTAAAAATTACTTCTGCACTAAGATAGCTAGTAAAATCGCTAGAACTTATACTGATAAACACGGCTTAAAAGATCTCTGTAAAGAGGTTATCGGAAAAGATATTAGTAAAGCTCAGCAAAGCAGCGACTGGGGAGGTTCTTACCTAAATAAAGATCAGCTTAATTACGCCGCAAATGATGTTTATTTTCTGCCTGAAATTTACAGAACTCTTCGTACTATGCTAGTCAGAGAGGGGCGTTTAGAATTAGCAGAAAAAGCGATTAAATGCATAGATACTATGACTGAGCTTGATAATCTAGGTTATCTCAGTGTTCTAGAACATTAATAGAGACCGCTACACAACTCCATTTTCTGCGTTTTCGTCAAGCATTAATCTCATTAACACCTTCCCTGCTGGTGCAAGCTTCTCTAAATCTTCCATCCCAGCCCAAAAGATATCGTCTATCTCTGCTGCTGCCTGTATTTCACCTAAATAATCAAAGCTAAAACAATTCATTACCACGATTCTAGGATCTTCAAAGCCGTAGGCTTCTGCTTCAAAGCGAGTAAAAAGCTTTATAGACGAAGGTACAATATCTATCATTATTTCTTCTTTACATTCTCTGATTAAAGCTTCTTCTAGGCTCTCACCTGAATTTATCTTGCCACCTGGAAGATAATAATGCTCACGCCCACGTGAACGGCACATTAGGAATTTATTTCCTTCTTGAATTATTCCAGCGACTACTTCAAATTTAATCATAGATGACTGCCTTTTATAGACTTTTCAAATTGCTATACTTAAGCTTTGCATAATGAACCTTACAAAATCAAATATCGAAAAAGATCAAATCGATTTTCCTGCTTTAAAAAATATAGTTTCACGCTTTAAACAAGCTCGTATACTGGTTATCGGTGATTTAATCATTGATGAATATCTTAGAGGGACTCCTGAAAGAATATCTAGAGAAGCTCCCGTCATTATTCTTCAATATATAAATTCTCGCTTTACTCTAGGAGGCTCTGCCAATGCCGCAAATAACCTTGCTAGCCTTTCTGCTAAAACTAGTTTAATGGGTGTAGTCGGGGAAGATAGAACAGCAGAACGCTTAAGAGATATATGCAAAGAAAGAGATATAGAACTTTATTACTGCATAGACCCTAGTCGTCCTACTACACTTAAGACTAGAGTTATCTCCAGCTCTAGCTCTGATCCAGACACAGGAACAGTCTTAAAGCAACAAATATTAAGAATAGATCATCAAATCAAAGATAAGCTAAATGACGAACTCAGTAAAAAACTTTTAGAGTCGTTTAAAGATACTATTCAAGACTATGATTTAATCCTGCTCTCGGATTATGGCAGTGGCGTACTTCATGAGGAGAATGTAAAAGAAATTATGGATTTAGCGAAATATCATCAAAAAAAAGTCGTAGTCGACAGTAATGGTAAGTTCTCTAAATATGCTGGTGCTTACTGTCTTACCCCTAATCAGCCAGATGTAGAGGCTACGCTGGGGTGGAAAATTAAAACCGAAGAAGATTTATTTAAGGCTGGTATAGAGTTATTAAATCTAATCGGTACAGAGCAAATGCTGATTACGAGAGGTGCTAAGGGCATGGTTTTATTTACTAAATCAGAGGATGGCGTAAAAGCTGATCTAATTCCAGCCTTTAATGTAAGTGAAGTTTTTGATGTGAGTGGCGCTGGAGATACTGTTTCAGCCTGCTTTTCACTAGCTCTAGCCGTTGGTGCTACTAATTTAGAGGCTACTCTTTTAGGAAATATCGCAGCTAGTATAGTGGTAAGGAAATATGGCACGGCGACGACGAATGTAGATGAGCTATTACACGAGTTGGACTTTAAGGAAAAAGCTATTTCTGTTTAATGATAAAATTATCCATCCTCACCTATGAAAAAAAAGGCTTTAATTTCTGTTTTTGATAAATCTAAGTTAGAAGAACTTTTAGAAGTTCTTGATACTGAATATGATTTTATCAGTAGCTCTGGCACAGCGACTTTCATTAAAAATGCTGGTTACAAAGTAACTGAGGTTCAGGATCTTAGTAATTTTCCAGAGATACTTTCAGGCAGAGTGAAAACGTTACATCCGAAAATTTTCGGAGCGATTCTTTATGACAGAAATAATCACCAGCACTTAGAAGAAATCGAAAAAGAGAATATAGTATCTATAGAACTTGTTATAGTTAATCTCTATCCTTTTGCAGAAGTTACTAAAAACCTTAACGCAGAAATTGAAGATTGGGAGCAGTCCCTAGATATAGCGATAGAGAATATAGATATAGGCGGACCAAGCCTTCTCAGAGCAGCTTCTAAAAACTTCAGACACGTTATTACACTGTCCAATCCTGATCAATACGATGCTTTTGCAGAGAGATATAAAAGTAAATCTCTAGATCTAAATTATAGGAAACAGCTAGCTGCTGAGACTTTCAGGATGACTAGCGCCTATGATGCTGTAATCGAAAGATTTCTAGCTCAAGCCAATGCTGATTCATTTAAAACTACTGCCGAAATCGACTTGACGGCAGAGAATTTACTACCAGAAAAGCTTACTTTAAATTTAGAAAGAGTGAAGACCTTAAGCTATGGTGAAAACCCTCATCAGCAAGCTGGTCTTTATGTAGAATCTAATTCAAAATATCGTGGACTTGCTGATGCAAATAAATTACATGGAAAGGATTTGAGTTTTAATAATTTACTTGATCTTTCTGCTGCCTATAACATAGTCCAAGAATATGGTCCAGAGATTCCCTGTGCAGTTATCGTTAAACACAATAACCCCTGTGGCGTAGCCATTGCTCCGAATATTACTTTGGCTTTTATAGAAGCCCTTGCAGCGGACTCTGTAAGTGCATTTGGTGGGGTGGTAGCTTTAAACAATCCCGTAGACATAGCTCTAGCGAATGAATTAAGTCAGATTTTTCTAGAAGCAGTTATAGCACCAAGCTTCGCCCCTGAAGCGTTTGCGATACTTACTCAAAAAAAGAACATCAGATTAATAGAGCATCCTAACTTTAAAAGTTCCCAAAACCTTTTAGATATTAAAAAAATTGATGGTGGTTTCCTTATACAAACTGCTAATCATCAGCTTATAGACCAGACTTTATTAAAAACTGTTACTAAGACCACTATAGACGAAAGCCTGTGGGTGGATCTCATACTAGCTTTAAAAGTGGTGAAGCACGTTAAATCTAATGCGATAGTAACTACTCAAGGCGGTAGAACACTGGGAATCGGTGTTGGTCAGACGAATAGAGTGAAGTCAGTAGAGGATGCTCTGCGTAATTTTGATTTAGATACTAGAGGAGCAGTTATGGCTTCTGATGGTTTTTTCCCATTTGCTGATAATATACACCTCGCTGCCCAAAACCATATAGCTGCAATTATTCAACCAGGTGGTTCTATTCGTGATGAAGAAGTTATTAAAGCCTGTGATGAATTAGGGATTGCTATGGCGTTCACGCATATAAGACATTTTAAGCATTAAGGACGTGTAGCGAAACTCCAATTTCTGCGTTTTCGCCCGCCTTATGACCCTGTTTTAAATTTTAAAAACTCTCTAATAAATTCATCTAAAACTTCCGTACCATTGATTACAGCATCAACATCACGAGTCTCATACTTAGTTCTATGATCCTTAACCCTGCCTTCGTCAAAGACATAGGAGCGAATAGCATTTCCCCAAGAAGCATTTAAAACTTCTCCCTTAAGCTCAGCGAGCTTCTTCTGCTCTTCCTCTTCCTGTAAAGCAAGTAGCTTAGATTTAATCTGCTCTATCGCTCTATCTTTATTTTGAGCTTGGCTGCGCTCTTGAGTACATTTCACAGCAAACCCAGTAGGTATATGCCTTACCCTGACAGCTGTCTCAACTTTATTTACATTCTGCCCGCCCGCTCCTCCAGAGCGCATAGTAGTGATCTCTAAATCAGATTCTTTAAAACCTTTTAATTCAGTAGAACTATCTATTAAGGGGCAAACTTCTACCCCCGCAAAACTGGTCTGCCTGCTGTCAGCAGAAGATTTAAATGGAGATTTGCGCACTAGCCTGTGAACACCCTTCTCCGCTGAAAGATAACCATAAGCATAAGGACCAGAAATTTTTAAAGATGCTGATTTAATCCCGGCTTCTTCGCCATCAGATTTATCTAAAAGCTCTACTGTAAAGCCTTTCGTTATCTCCGCCCAACGTGTATACATTCTTAAAAGAATTTCCGCCCAATCCTGAGCATCAGTACCACCAGCTCCAGCATTGATATTTATAATCGCAGATGATTTATCATAATCTCCAGACATCATCAAGAGAAACTCATAGTCCTCTAATTCTGTTAATAATTTAAAATATTCTTCACGAATTAATTCATCTAAATCTTGTTTTTCGAGTTCTTCCTCTGTCTCAGCTAGCATCTCCTGCATAGCCAAGAAATCCTCTAGACGCCTTGCCCAAGAATCTATTTTATCGATCTGCTCTTTTTTAAAACTAATCTCTTTGGATATAGCTTGAGCCTCGCTGACATTATTCCAGAAGCCTTCTACCAAGGTCTTCCCCTCTAAAATCTTTAATTCTTCTTTGAGCTCGTTAAGGTCAAAGACACTCCTTGATTGAATTATATTTACTAGAGATTATCTCGGAATCTATAGCTATTTGAAGATCTTCTGGCATAGAGGGCTTATTTTAGCAGGAAAAGTTTATGTACGTTGGGACTGCTCACAAACCTGCAATTTCTGGATTTTTGAGCAGTCCCATGTTAACTAGACTATATAAGAATAAATTTTTAGGATTAGATTTATAATTTAGTAATTCCACCAAGCAAAGTTCCAGCCCAATGCTCACAGACTACAGTGAAATACGAAAGATACACAAGAAAAAATTCTCTGAACAAAAAAGAGCTTGGTGCCAATTTTTTAGTGACGAAGCTCTTGCTACTTTTATGGCTTCATTTATTAAGCTCAATAAAGAAGAAAATCAAACAATCCGAATTTTAGATGCTGGTGCAGGAGATGCGATTCTTGCTTATGCTGCTGTACAACGCTGCTTAGATTTAGGTTATAAAAATATTGAAGTCTGTTTATATGAAATTGACAAAGACTTGATAAAGCTTATAGATAGTAATTTTAAGTTTATCCTTAAAAAACTGTCTAAGGCAAAAACAAGATTAAAATACCATATTTTTAATAAAGATTTTTTAAACTTTGATCCCCAGCAAATTAACAGTTTTGATATCGCAATTATTAACCCTCCGTTTAAAAAAACTCGCTCTAGTAAACAAGATACGGTTGCACAAAATGAAGTTCTACAATCATGCGAACAAAAGATAAATAAAACAAGCCTGTATACTAATCACTATGTTGATTTCATGAGCCTTTGCCTTGACTATCTAAATCATTCTGGACAACTCATTTCTATAACACCTAGGAGTTTTACTTCTGGAGCTTATTTTAAAAACTTTAGAAATAAATTACTAAAAGAATCTAACTTAGAAGCTATGCACCTTTTTTCGTCAAGAAAAAGTATTTTTAAAAGTAATTCCATTTACCAAGAAAATATCATTTGTAAATTTATTAAGGGAGTAAAACAGAATTCATTAATTTCGCTCTCCTGCTCTGCTGATATGGATTTCAATAAATCTTTTACTCAGAAGAAGTTACCTAATAAACTTCTAATCAAATCCTTTGTAAATGATAATTTCATATTCATACCAGAGAATAATGCTCAAGCTAAAGCTATCAAGGAGTTGCAAAAATTTGAAGATGGATTTGATAATTTAGCTTTGTCAATTAATACCGGTCCAGTAGTGCCTTTTAGAGCAAAAGGTCTTCTATCTAAAGTTAAACATAAAAATTCCATCCCTCTGCTGGGGCTTAATAATGTGGAGATGCTGGCTGTAAACTGGTCAGAATATAATAAAAATGACTGGGCTATATTACCTAACACCCAAGAAAAGCTTAAATTAGTTAAAAAGTCTTCCATTGTTCTACTCAGAAGATTCGCTCCTAAAGATAGTCCTAAAAGGATCATAGCTGCTGTTATTAATCCAGAGGATTTTAATTCTGATTTTTTAGGAATCGAAAATCACTTAAATTTAATTTCAAAAAATGATAGAGAGTTCACTAAATATCAAGCTTACGGACTTGCAGCTTTTCTTAATTCGAGTCTCGTTGATAATTATTTCAGAGCCCTTTCTGGAAGCACACAGATTAATAAAAATGAATTATTAACACTAAGATTACCTAGCCTGAAACAGTTAAGCCAGCTTGGCAAGAAACTTTTAAAAAAAGATGAGGGATTTAACCAGAATATTATTGATGAATTTTTAGGGTGTTTATAATTATTAATATGATAGATGAGCTTAATGAATCAGTAAATAAATTAAAAAAAGTTATTCACACAACCCAAACTACATATAGCATCGCAGAGATTCTCTCCTTATATAGAGATAATGAATTAGTTTTAAGACCCCAGTATCAAAGATTTTTCCGCTGGTCACCTTTACAAAAAGCAAAATTAATTGAATCTATACTTCTTGAGATTCCCATGCCAATCTTCTTCGTATATTCAACCTGCGAAGGAACATTTGAGATTATAGATGGACTGCAAAGACTGTCTACTATATTTGAATTTATAGCTCAACCAATTACAGAAGGTCCAAAAAGCTTTCTAAGAGATGAAAACGATAATTTTAAAGAAGCCTTAAAATTAAATCTTACTGAAAGTAAACTTGAATTTGAAAATTTAGGATGGCATGATTTAGGCATAGAATTACAGAGAAAATTTAAGCAGTATCGCTTAGTTCTTAGTGTTATTAAAGACACTAGCCAAGAAGATACTAAGTATGACTTATTTCAGAGACTAAATAGTGGTGGTACTCCCCTCTCTGGGCAAGAATCACGAAACTGTCTTATGATAATGCTAAAAGATGGACTTTATGAATTTATTTCAGGATTAACGAAATCAGAAAGTTTTCAGCAGATCATTGATATAAGTGAAAATCAAAAATATCAGTCTTATTCAGATGAATTAGCAACATGGTTTTCAGCCTTATTTATCTATGATGACTATTCTGGTAATAAAAATCAAAACAGCGAAGAGTACCTTGATGCGGTAATTAAAAATCATTTCAAGGAAATAATTAAGCATAAAACTAATATAGAAGCCTGCTTTACTTTTACAATGAGCACCCTTAACAAATACAAAGGGAAAGAAGCTTTTAAAACACTCTCCTATAAAGGTGTTGAGTCAGGTGCTTTTAATTTGACTTGTTTTATTGCTCTCTCTCTTTATTTTATTTCAATATATAAAAAAAACAATCTAGTTCCAGACGAGTTAGATCAAGAAATATTAGAAAAGAATATTCAGGCGATAAAAGAATTTGTTAAAAGTAAACCTCGAGGGATTAGAACCATCGCTTTTATAGCAGATATTAATAGGAAAACTAATGAACTCTGCTAATGCTATTGATTTCAATAATGTTGATTTGGGCAAAGAACTTTCTGCCATAAAAAAAGACTTGGATCAGGGTTTTCTCCATTTTAACAACATTAATAGCGAGCAGAATAATAGATATATAGGCTACTTTATTCTAATCTTAGCTACTAATATTGAAGGCTTTACTACGAGCTGTTTACACGAAATTACTAAAATAAAAAACATTCCAGAAAATTTAGACACTCGTCACCTAAATGCCTTTAATATACTTCATTCCATATATTCAATTAACAAGAATCTTAGTGAAAACCTTGAGGAAACCATAAAAGAGATTCTAGAGAAGCGTCACCCCTTAGCTCATGGAAGGCGAGGCATCAGTATCGACCAATCTTTACTAATGAAATACCATGAAGCCACATTAGAGTATTTAGAATTAATCAAAACTAATACTGAAGATCTTCTTTACCGATGTTCAGGATAAAATCCCCATGCGCCTAAATAAATTCCTAGCCGATCAAGGACTCTGCTCCCGCAGACAAGCTGACCTAAAAATCAGTCAAGGACTAGTATCCGTAAACGCTGTTACCGTAAGCCTAGGCTGCTGCCTAGAGAGTGGTGATAGAGTTAATTACGCAGGCAAAGAATATATCTATAACCCAGAAAGCTCACAGAGATTAATTTATCTAGCTTTAAATAAACCAGCTGGCGTAGAATGCACTTGTAATGAAGAGATAGAAGGGAGTTTAATTCATTTTTTAGAAAAAAATCAAGACACATTGTTTCCAAGCCTCGAAAATCCTCCTATTATTGTAAATGAAAAACAAAAGAGTGGAGGAGAGGAGATATCGCCACCACCACGGGCATTCGCACCGGCTGGTTCTACGAACTACACGAGGACAGCGCCTCCGCCGATACCGACCAATGCCCAGTGACCGTGTTCTACGGTACGACGAACCAGGAGGCTCTTGACCGTCACACGTACGCATCGCTCAACAACTACT
>RFQS01000051.1 GCA_009924885.1 Pseudomonadota bacterium
CAGCCCCGCTGTCACATCTGAAAAGATCTCGGAAACGAGATGCGATTTGTCTGAGTAATATGGACACTTAGCTCAGTTGCTTGACAGCCCCGCTGTCACATCTGAAAAGATCTCGGAAACGAGATGCGATTTGTCTGAGTAATATGGACACTTAGCTCAGTTGGTAGAGCATCTCGTTTACACCGAGGCGGTCAGAAGTTCGAGTCTTCTAGTGTCCACCATTTTTATAAAGTTCTATCTCAACACTATCAAACTCAGGCTCAGCCTTGCTATTGAGTATGGAGAACCTTGTATTTAAGGTTAATCCTGATTTAGTGCCATCTTGTATCAATTTAAATGGTTTAGCCAGTTCTACAGTGAGTTTCTTGTCTTTGAGATAAAATTGAGAACCTAGAGTTTTAAGAACTAGGATTTTGTCCTTATCACCGCCATTATCAAATGTATCTTTAGCTTCTTTGCAAAATTCTAAAACCTCAATAGTTTTATCAATTCTTAATTCAAAAGAGTCATCACTTGAATCGATTACTCTTTTAAGTTCTTGTTTTTCTTCAATAAGTGAAGATTTTTTAAGGTCAAACATTTCTTTGTCTATTTCATCAGAAATTCTGAGATCTAGAAGCCTGTTTAATTCTGAGTCTATTTTAGTTAAACGTCTAAGCTGTTGAGTTTTTATAGCATCTTCTTTTGTTGCTGACTCTTGAGATAGCTGTTTTAGCCATTTGCAAGCCCATCGTACAAAAGCATCTGGAATAGTTATAGAGTTTAAAATTTCTGAAAATTGTTCTTCTAAATCCTCTTGACGAATCATCTTTTCATAACACTTAATTTCAGCTCTTTTATGGGTGCAATGATAATAAGTTCTATGGTTTTTAGTGCCATCTACCTTATGGCTAATTTTTGTCTCAGCTGTGACGCTAGCACCGCAAGTACCACAATGGATAAAACCTTTTAGAGCAAAACTGTACTTTGCTGTTTTAGGAGCTGTTTTTTTCTTAGAAATAATCTTCTGTGCTTTTTCAAACTCTTCTTTAGTTATGATTGGCTCATGAATACCATTGTGAAACTCATTACCCCATTTGAATTTCCCATAATAAAAAGGATTGGTGAAAATACCATACATTCCACATCTACTTAATTTTGTTTCTGACTTGTTTCTTGTAGCTCTTGATCTTAATCCCATATCATTTGCTATTTTTGTTAATTGGTTTACATTATGCTGACCTTCTAAAAGTAGATCCCATAGTTTACGAATCATTGGAGCCCTTTCAGGGTCAAGTATTATATCTTTTTCACCTTTGATGCGATCAGTTCTATTTATATAACCAAGTGGGGCATTGTTAGGATAAATTCCTTTTTCAACTTTATATCTTTGACCTCTTTTAGTATTCTTACCGAGAGCTAAGCTATATTCCACTGCCATGCCTAATTCTAGGTTCATCATGATTGAGTTATCACATGGGTAGTATTTTCTATCGTTTGTAATGATTTCTTTTAAGGTTCCATCTATAAGCATCTGCTGTATAGTACCTCCATCAACAGGATTACGGCTGAGCCTGCAAAGTGACCAGCATATTATTCCATCTATGTTTCCATCTTGAAGCTCTGCTAACATGCTATTAAATTGCACTCTTTTGTACGGCTTTTTAGCTGACATGCTTTCTTTGAAAACTTTTGTTATCGTTAAGTTCTCTCTTTTTGCTTTTTCTCTTAAAATCTGTTCTTGGTTTTCAAGACTTTGTACTTGTTTTCCATCATCTTGACTGGATTTACGAATATATAATGCGTATCTCATTTGAAGGTTTCCTTTTAATATATTAACTAAATTTATTTATCATTTCATTAAAAATCACACTGTCACTTAGTTACACAGAAGCCCGTGAGCCTCAATATCGGCCGAGAGAGCGGGTTTTAGGGATTAGTCACAGAATCACACACTTTTAGACCTTTTCTTTATTTATGCTTTTAGAAAATAATGCAGAGTTTCATCTTTGTTTATAAACGCTTAGCTTAATTAAAAGCTAGATTATGCGTGATTCTGTGATTTCAGTCCATAATGCAAGCCTAGAGTGGTTATTAATACTCACGCCTCGCTATGAGCTTCTGTGATTAAGTGTTTCTTTAGAAAGACTTTTTTAGATTTTCTATTATTCTGATCATGCTGAACGCTAATAATATTCATATCTTCTAAATAATCTAAAATCTCATAAAATTCTTTAGCAGTGCTGCCCTTGCGGTGCATACCTGCCTCACGCCTTAAGCTAGTAGCTTGAACCCCTAGAGGAAAATCCTTAAGCTTATTCGTGATTTTCTCGGTTTTAGTATCGAAATCAGAATCTGAATCATAGTAATAGCTAATGATGTACTTAGCAGTTTTAATAAAATACACAGACCAGTAAATCGCTTTTAGAATAACTGCTTCAGAGATAAAAAGCTTATCTGCTGCTAGAGAGTCTTTAAACCTCTTTAAATGCTCATCTGCAGGAAAGTTATTTACTATTAATTCGGATCTTTCTATAATCTCAAACTGTAAGCTTAGCTTAGGCAGGAAGTCACAGACTGCACGCCTCATATAGGGTAGTATCGGATCATCTTCGTGCTGATCCTCGAAATCCTTATATTGATTATAAAAGCGGTTATACATCTCTTTAGCTAATGGAGAATATTTAAATTCTAAAGCTGTATCAAGGCTTCTAAAATAATTATGGACCAGCCTGTAAACGGCTAAAAGCCTTTCCTCAAGCTTACTAGGTATAGCTTTAATATCAGGTATTCTAACTTCTTTTCTAGATTTGCCGATAAATTTCATAAACCTATTATCAAAGCCAGTGTCTCTATGCCCTTTAGGCTTGGAACTCAGCATACTAGCGAAGGTATGGACTCCAGCTATACTTAATGCTAGATCATAGATAGTGCTTAGCTTAAGGCTATTCTTCAAATTATCCTTAGAGTGAATCGGAATAATAGGCGTACCATCATAAGCCTTAGTAATAAAGCTACTTAAAGAGCTATTGTAATCAGCACTTAAGAGAGCATAGAAATTTTCAAATTCAGAAGTCTCTAACATAACGAGTACTGGATGCTTTCTTAGTGGCAGAGTGTGTTCTAAGCCCTGCTGCGTAAAGCTACTAATCATCAGCTCTTCTGATTTAATATTCTCTTCACGAGCTTGAAGCTTAGATAGATATTCTTTCTCCATCGCTTTATTAATAAAAATAAGAGGATATGAATATCTTTTAGCTGCGGTGGTTTTACCGCCAGTAGTCATAGCCAGTGTTTCAGCGTAAAGATGTGGGAGCTTCCCATTTATCTTAGCTCTATTGCCTATAAAACCAGCCCCCTGAATGAATAAAACCATAGGTACTGTTTCTAGACAACTCTCGATATTTTCCTCTGCATCTTCTATGCAAGCTAAATAGATATCTGGAAGTGACTCTTTCGGGATTTTGGGGATTTGTTTAAACTTAAACTCTTTTAGAATAGGGGTATCTATATTTCTAGGCTTTAAAGTTTTTAGAGCTTCAGAGCCTTTAACGAAGATGAAATCATCAAGCCCTTTGCAGTTTTCTTCCTGTGGTAGATCTATCACGCTCAGTCTTACGCCAGTCTCTAGGTAAGCTTTTTCTATTAAAGCCAGCTCTGCATTCGCTACGCTAAGCTTGCGGTACTTATCTCCGTCAAGAAGAACAGAGAATCTTATATTAGGCTTTCTGAGTAGCTCTTTCAATTCTGGTATTAATGGAGTATTTAAACCATTTTTGCTAAAGCAGTAAACAGAAGCTAAGCCCACAGTAGGATAGCCATTAGCAGTGGCAGAAATAGATTTTAGAACTCCTTCTGTAATAGCTATATGTCCTTTCGCTTCACCATCCTCTAGCTCTGTATAGTTTTCTAAACACTCAGACCAGTTAAAGCCTTTAGGGAAATGCAGGTAAAATCTGCTTTGCACAGATTTAGGCAGGGTTAGGTATCGAATTCGTTTAGTAAATTTCTTTATAGCTGCCTCTGTGTAATCTAATCTGATAATCCCGATCTCTTTTCCAGTCTTATTATCGTAGATTTTATTTCCCAGTCTGTCGAAGAATGGCAGATAAAGAGCTGATTCTATGTATTTTTCTTGCAATAGAGATTCTTTCTTGTCTGGTGTTAGTGCTTTGAAGCCTTTATTTAAAATGGTTTCAAGGTCTATGCTTTCAGCTTCAGAGGACTTGATATAGTCCTCGGGAATAGCTGAGCTTCTAAATTTGTTTAGGTGTTTATCGTTTAAGTAATTCATCATTATCTCCTTTTATTTTAAATTTGCTAGATCTGTCTTAGTGTCATGTATCCAGCGGGCTACTTCTTTGTTGGTAGCGAGGTGAGTTGGCCTAAGCTTAGTTGAGAATATGATTAATACTTTGAGAAAACCTTCTATTAGATCCTTGATTCGGCCTCTACTTCCTTTGAGTAGTAGGAAAGCCTCGCAGAGGGTAGGGATATTAAGCCAGATCTCTTTGAGTTTCGGTGCGAGGTAGATCCTCATTTCGTTGGTCACCGAGTCATTGATCATGCTTAAATGCTGGAAGCAGTGAAGAGATTTATCTTCTAGCTTTTCTAAAGTCTCAGTGATTACTGGACTCTCAAAAAGCTGATATTGTTCTTTCTTCGCGAAATTAAAAATTTCAAATATGTTCATAATGGATTTCCTTTTGTTTTTATATAAATTAACTTCTCTGAGAGCTTAAGTAAGTTCCTTGCTTTCTTTTCTGCGACTGAATTAGATAAGCAAATACCGAACTCGGCTTTAAAGATATCTGCGTATTCGGCTACGCACTCTTTCGGTAAAATCATTTGTTCACTCCTTTTTTTAATGGTTCTAGATCTAGCTCTCGTGCTTCTTTTAAAATCAGGTATCGCAATGCTGCACTATCACCGATACCGAGGTGTTCGGCTACGGCTTTTAACTGAAATATTGTCCTGTTAGTTAGAGAGTAGGTTCTGTTTACGAAAGAATTATTTGTTTGCATATGAACTATGGTAGATTCATCAAAAGATATACGAAAAGATGTAGGGGAAATAGATTATTAAGCAATTCCATGTAATGCTCTCAAGGAAAGCATCTGCAATATTATCTAAATAAAAGTGTGGCGTTTATTTTTAATATCAAACAAAAATATGGACACATCATTCTAGTCTTTCTTTGCGAAAGATCTTAATTTATAAGCCTAATTTTGATAGTAGAATTCAAAACGTACTTTACTGTTATCTGATTTAGCATAGTAGTTTCTCAAATCATCTCTAGAATTAACTTTTTCGTTAAGTAGCTTAAGAATTTGCAAAGATCTTAATACAAACTTTGGCCATGTAAACTCTGAGTCTTTACCTAAATATTCTTTCAAGTGCTTATAAAATTTTCCTTTCTCTAAATATATAGAATTGCCTTGGCGTGTTCCATTTTCATATAATTCTTTGTCAGCAAGCTTTTTAAGACTTTTTAGAAAATCATCATTGCACAGTATCTTGAGAATCACACTATGAAGAGGTATTCGCACTTTTTTACTAATAAGTTTTTTAAGGGATTGAATAATTTTCGTTGCTTCTTCTTTTAGATTGGCTATATTGCAAGACCTCTTTTTTAATTGGCTAAGCCAATAATCATCATCACCAAAAAGTTTTATAATAGATTTCCTATCGAGAAGGTTTTCCTTACAGAAATATAAATAATCATAGACTACACTGTTACTATAATCACTAGAACAATCTCTAATTAAGGGCTGCCCACAATACAAGCAAGGAAAGCTACTCACTGCACGTGAAAAGCAGTCATCTTCAAATTCCTCCGTGATACCGCTAATGTAAATTGCCACAGGGGCAAGTGGACTATTATAGTAACTTGATGTTAAATTCGTTACTATGTTCTCAGGTCTCAAATAGAGCATCTCTAGCAGAATCAATAATCTTCCAACATCACCTGCAAATACACGAAAATTTTCCTCTGTATTGTCCTTTATAATTTGGAAAAAGATATGATCTGCCATGCTCGAATAGTAATATTCTTTGCGAGTCTGACTGTTAATATTTCTTAAATTATGGCTATTTTTATCTAATAAATCCCATGGATCAAGGTAAATCATTTCATGAATTTTTTTATGCTGTACATCCATTTTCGCTGGATGATTTTTGAAGTTATAGTTTATAAAATGCTGCCTATGTTCCAGAATATAATTAGTAGTAGGATCTAGCTTTTTTCTTGCTTTTCCTTCCTCGAGTTTCCTATTACTAACACTGCTAAAATATAATCTATACTCTTGCCCTTCGTAACCAAGATGTTTAATTAAGTCCTTATAGTCGTTTTCTGAGAGCATTGTTTATATTTACGGTAGAGAAGTAGATTTTAATACTTCCATAGCTCAAGTTCGTTCCAAAGCTTTTCTGCATCTTCATAGCCAGCTTCGTAGGCTTTTTTTATCCAATATTTAGCTTGTTGAGGGTCTTTAAGAGTTCCCTCACCTTCACTGCACATTCTACCAAGTTCATACATTGCCTCAGCACTGCCTACCACAGCAGCCTTTTTATACCAAGAAAAAGCAATTTTACAATCTCTCGGTACATGTAGGGGAAGTATGCCAGAAGAATACATCCAACCTAACATCATCATACTCTTGACATTATTACAACTAGTTCTCGTATACCATAACAGTGCTGCATCATAATCGCCGCTCTGATAATAAATTTCAGCAATCGTAAACATTGCATCCATATCGCCAAGTTCAGCAGCTTTTTTATACCATTTAAAGGCTAACGAAGTATTTTGTTCAAGTCCAAGCATTTTTGCCCTTGCCTGAAACTCTATTAGCTTAGGTTCAAAAATACCCATGTACATATCACCTAATTGAATAGAAGCTTTTACATCACCCGATTCAGCTGATCGTATTAAGCGTGAAAAATTTTTACGAATAATAGCTAGCTTAGGACTATCACTAATTTTATGAATAATAGCTGGCTCAGGACTATCACTAATGCATTTATCATTTTTAGAATTCTCATTTCCTTTCCCAGAAAGGAACTCTGTCAATTCATTAGGGCTTAAAATTGTTTCTGCTTTATTAAGTATTAGCCCTACCATTTCCTTATTATCCTTTAATGCTGGCAGCATTAAAACATTCCTGCCATCTTTGTCAGCCTGAAAGAGAAACTTCTTCATTTCGTCAATGCTTAGCTTTGCTTCTGCTTTATTAAGTATTCGCTCTACTGCCTTTTCATTACCCTTGCTGACTGCACGCATTAAAGGGTTATACCCTGCTTGGTCAGGTAGAAAGAAATCATAATTTTTGGTAAACGTCTCCCATTTATCTGCAACATACTTCAGGACAGCAAAAACCATATTTAAATAATAATTATTTCACAAACAATGCTTACAAGGCACTCAAAAAAATACATAAGATTAATAAACAGCTTAAAATTCTCATGATGAATAATCAGATTATATCTAATACTCATCATAATAAATCACGAGAGAGGAAATACATAGAGCATAGAGAAAATAATCAGCAGTAAATCTCACTAGAAACCTTTCCTGCAAAGAATCTTACCTAGCATAATCACACGCAATATTTATAAATTAATACTAAGCCACTTATAAGCCTGAAATTGGTAAAAGTGAATTTTATTTCTTATAACCAATATAAACAAAATACAATATAGTCAAAAAATTAATCACATTCCATATAGGCTTATTCAGGTGAACAGGGATCAGAGGATTATACAATACAGCGATTGCCAGAAGAATAAATCCATGAGCCTCACTTACTGAGATCTTCTGTAATAGCCATAAAGAATTAGCAGTTACTAAAAATCTTAGTAGAGTGTAGTAGGCATAAGGGAAAGGTAAGAATAGAGCTAGTAATAAAAAGGGTAAGGAGAATAGGCTAAGCATTTTGGATTTACTTATCTTTGATAAAAAAAGTTCTAAATGCATCCTTGTAATACCGAGGATTGAGCTGCTTTGAGAATTCAACGGCAATAGCGGTACAGCCAAGCTTTGTAAAAGTAATAACATATAACCAAAAAGATAAAACTCCATCTGAATCTAACGCACCACCTAAAGATAATAGGATCACTATTAGAAGTGAACTAATTAATCCAGATCTGACTCTATTACAGGCAATGTCTTTTGATGAATGTTTTTTTGATTTAGATTTTCTATTAAGTGCTTTAAAAATCTCTTTTTGCCAAGTCTTGTATGGCGACACTAAAAGAACTAAAGAAAATCCTAAACAATAACCAAAACATCCACCTATAACCGTACCGACATTAGACATAAAACTCCTGAATTTTATTTAATATATTACAAATATTGATTTCCATACTAGCAAGTAATTTCTCGCATGAAATCTCTGAAACTAAGGAAAAATCTTGGCAGATATAAGAAGAAAAGTAAAGTACTAGGACTTTCTTTATCCTTGATTTCTTCTGGCTGTAACTCATCATCCATTGATTTATATAATATTACAAAATTTACGCAGAACTATTTTTAAACCTAATTTTTAAAATCCCTCAAGTAGCGAGAGCCAATGCACAAGAAATATCAAAGCCCCCCTTGGGGTAAGTAACTTTAATTAGAAATTTTTTCGTGAAAGCTTCTAATTCTCTTCTACAATAGATACAAAAATTAACTATTAATATAACTCCCGAGCCTGACTATAATAAACACATAGATAGTTTATGAAATTTAGTCAAACGTCGTGTTAATGGTAACCTTAAAAAAAAGCATGAAACAGATAATTTATTTATTAATAATTTTTACTTTTTGCTCTTGTTCTCAAAACAAAAATGGCAGTTACAATTATGGTAACTCAAATTACAACAACAATTACCACACAGACCCGAATTACAAATACGAGTCTCGGACAGGCGGTTCAGGTAGTTACGAGTATAACTATGACATTTCAGGTTCGGACGAAGATGGAAATAGTGTGAGTGGAAATATTGACATACAAGGAAAATATGGAAGTGGATATATTGAAGATGAGGACGGAACTGAAAAATATATTGACGTAGAATGGGTTGACTATGGTGTTTTAGAAGGAACAGACGAGGACGGTAATTCCTATGAATTTGACGTTGATGAATAATTAAAAATGGTAGAGTAACTAAAAAAAGAGCCGCTCCATTTGAGCATATCTGTAAACAGGCAGAGGCTTGGCGGCTTCAGGTAAGAATATTATACAATTGCTATAAATCTTTTATCCACTCCCTCAGAGCCTTCACTGAATTATTTAGTCATAATATCGTGGACTATCAATACATCATGGTACGATACCTAATGTAGGTGAACGTCAGCCCCACGCTGGGTGTTTCAAGATTTAATTGCTTAAAACCTAGCCTACATGTCTATAATAAGAATCACATCTCCATCAAGAATTATTTAAGCAGCTCTGATGAATAGACATATATATTAATTTATTGTGGTAAATTAATATATATGTCTCCAGAAGCTTCTATCTTGACATTCTTTTTTGCTTTTAACCTAATAGGTTTTGCTTGTGCTGCTTACGTGACTTTTTCTAAAAACGCCTAAATGCCCGAGCGATATAAAAACTTTTCTCAAATTTGTACTATACTAGGCGTCGCCTGCCTAACTCCTATAGGCTCTATTATTCATAGGTATTTACTTGGTGACAGTATAGGCTCTATTAGGCTTGAGCTTGCTATTACCGCAGGAGTTTTAGGATTTATCTGGTTTATATTTTCATATTTGATCTTAAGATTTCATGAGAAAAAATCTACATAGGATTTCCTACCACTCCCTCATAGCAGCTACGACCTCATCAACGCTAGTCATACAGTACCCTTGAGTAGTACTTAAATCAGCATGACCGCAAGCTATCCTAAGATGGTTTAATGGTCTACCTTTTGCAGCATTTATAGTTACAAAGGACCTTCTAAGGCTATGAGGGCTTATCCCTTTAAAGCCTAATTTATTAGCTAATCCTGATATTTTCTTATTCAATCTATCTACTGTAAAGGGCTTTCCATCTTTATTTAAGAAAAAATATTCAGAATCAAAAGAAAGCCTAGCTTTAAGATATTCTAGTAATAATTCATAGACCTCAGTATTGATCCCTATTTCACGTGGCTTATTACCTTTCCCTAGTCTTACATATACTCTTTTAGCTTCTAGGTTTATATCCTCTAGCTTGAGCTTACAAAACTCAAAGGCTCTAAGACCAGTATTAGCAAGGAAAACTACTATCACTTTATTACTTAACCTTCCATAGTAATTAGTTTTCATTTCATCACAGGCGGCTATCATAGTCTTTAATTGAGTTTCATTAAGTGAAGTTTTTTTAGCTGGTAAATATCTCTTAGGTTTTAGTGCTTTTAACTTATTACGAATCTCTGGGCTAAATTTATCTAACTCAATTAAATATTTAGTAAAACTCATAATCGCATCATAAATATTTCTCTTAGTGCTGTAGTTCTGTGGCTGATAAGAGCCAAGCACATTACGAAGATTATCTACTGAAATTAAAGGCTTAGAAGGATACTTTCCTAAACCCTTTATATTAAAGAGTGAAGTAATATTCATAAATCTCTATAGTTCTTTTACCTAGAGGTTTACCTGTAAGCTTACCTGAAGCACACCACTCTAACCAGATTTGAGCTAGGCTTTTCAGATCATCTATAACTATCTCTCTATCGCTAGAAGTATGTTTACTAAATTTACCTCTTTTGATACCTTTGAAATTCTTATTTTTCCAGCTCAGATAGCTATGAGCTTCAATTTTATAGCAAGGCTTCCCTTTATTTAAACTAACTAATGCAGGTAAAAAACCTTCTTTGCAGTAGCTTTGCACAGTTCGCTTAGGAATTCCTAAATCTTTAGAGACCTCAAGGGTGCTTAAATAGTTCATTTCTTACTCCTTTATTCAAGGCGCAAGACGCAAGAAATTTAGCTTATCTGAA
>RFQS01000052.1 GCA_009924885.1 Pseudomonadota bacterium
GGTTATATTTGCTCATTGTTTTAGGTTACTTTTTGCTATTGAAACCTATATACAATGAGCTTTTTCTTCTTAATTTAACTTCAGGCTAGATTCTAGGTTCACCAGAATTAAAAACAATATTTTCAAGAATAACTAACCTAGTGATACATAATCGGAGTCAAAAATCCATTAATGATAACAACTCCAATCAAAACAGCAGTAGAAGCACGACTAGTAGCTATACCTACATCCTTCGATGAATCACCAGCAGTAAGTGCACAGGTAACACAGACGATAGCAGTATAAATATTAAATATCTCAGCTTTAATTAAAGGATAAAAATACTCCTTAAGGCTCGCATACCTCCACGCTGAGTCTAAAAACTCAAAATACTCCAACTTGATAGCATAGTTAGCCATTAACATGCCAGAGACCATGCTAACTAGCGCAGAAATTGCTAAAACGAAGGGGGTAAGTAAAATAATGGCAAGTAGCTTAGGAGTCATTAAGTAATACAACTGGTCTATCTTCATAATTTTAAGAGCATCTAATTGATCACTGATTTTCATAGTAGCTATTTCAGCAGTAAATGCAGTCCCACAACGTGCCGTAATCGCAAAAGCGATAAATATCGGTGTAATTTCCTGTAAATTACTTAAAGTTATGGCAGCCCCGATGAGCTCTCTACCACCATATTTAATAAGCTCTGTAGCCGTATTCACCGTAATAATTAAACTACTCACACACGTCAAAACAAGAATCATCGGTAAAGATTCATAAGCAATAAAAACTAACTGCCTAACTAATTCTGTTTTTTCTACTCTAAATGTAAGTATCTGTTTTAAAGATAGATAAAAATTTAAAAAACATAATCCTAAAAACTGCAATTATCGAACACCTTCTAGCACTGTGTCTTTAATCATGGCTAGAGCTTCTGGGATTTTAGCTATATTTTTAGCTCCCGCCTGAGCAAAATCAGGGCGACCACCTCCGCCTCCACCACAAATATTAGCCGCAGATTTAATTAGATTATTAACTTTAAATTTATCAATCTCAGCAAGAGACTTAGAACAAGCCCCTAAAATCGTTACCTTTTCATCAAAAGCCCCAATAAAGAAGAGCCATACTAAAAGCCCTTTCGCTTCTAAACTTTCCTTAAGATTAGTAGCAAAGTCTTTCAAGACATCTGCTTCTAGCGTAAAATCAACTATTTGATTAAGATCAGCAATAATAAAGGTTCTCCCGTCTTCTTCAAGCGCAAGTTTTAAAAACTCATCTGTTTTAGCATTTAGTAGAGCTAACTTTTCTGCTTTTTTCTCGTTCTCTAACTGCTTTTCAAGCTCTTTACGCTTCTCTAATTCTTCTATCTCAGACTGCTTCAGCTGCTCTTCTTTAATAAATCTTTCAGCACATTCATTTACAAAAAGCTTTATACGTCTAACTCCACTAGCAACTGAAGATTCGCTGGCTATTTTCACTTGGGCTATTTCAGCTGTATTTAACACATGCGTTCCACCACAAAGCTCTACTGAAGCCACTTCTAATTCACTGGCGATTTTCAAGACTCTGACAGTATCTTCATACTTATCTTCAAAAAATGCTAAAGCTCCTAATTTAATAGCTTCATCAAAACTAGTCTCTATAGTAGTTACAGGCAAAGCAGCTTTCACCCAATCATTCATCTGTTTTTCCACTGCATGTAACTGTTCTTTACTAAGAGCTGATTCATAATTAAAATCAAAGCGTGTATATTCCGCAGAGACTAGAGAACCCGCTTGAGTAACGGTATTCCCTAAAACCTTTCTTAAAGCAGCTTGCAGTAAATGACAAGAACTATGATGAAATTTAGTAAGCAAACGCTGTTTAGAATTTATCTGTGCTTTAATTAAATCACCGGTTTTTAAAACTGCCTGCGTGTCTTTAGAAATAGAATCCTCGGGCAGCTCTATGACTAGTTTATGTAAGATACGACCGTCTATAGCTTTTACATCAGTAACCTTAAATAATAAATTATGAGAAATATTAATTTTCAAATTATCATCTAAAAATTCCACCAAAGGCTCTTGTAGATTGCCGTCATTCGTCATCCTTGCAAGGTCTTTAATAATATATCCTGAATCAGATACTTGACCACCAGACTCAGCATAAAAAGTAGTCTTATCTAGTACTAAAAAAAACTCGTAATCATCTTTATGAGACCGCTGCACAAGTCCATTTGCGGTCTCTTTATGATTTTCAGTAGAAACAAGTTTTTCTGAAACTAAATTAGAGCTTTTCTTAGCCAAAATATCCGAGAAATTAATTTCAGAAATAGGGTTTTTATCCTTATCTAAAATCATTAAAATCTCAGCTTCAGTCTCTTCCTGAGCGTAACCTAAAAACTCTGTTTTAGGATAAGCCTGTAAAAGCTGTGATAGTGATTTTTCTGAAGTTACAGAGACGTTAAAGGCAGAGGTAGAAGAAGCTTTGGAATGCTCTTCACGAGCTTTTTCGTAGCCTTCATAATCTAGCTCTATCGAAAATCCCTGTTTACGATAATCCTCAATAACATCTTCGACAATTTCAAGTGGCAAGCCATATGTAGAATAAAGATTAAATAAAGAATGACCATCTAAATCCAGAAATTTCTCTCCTCGTGTAGCCTCATTAAGTCTCACTTCAATCAAAGCATCAAGATTCTTTAACCCATTCTCAACCGTCTTAGCAAAAAGCTCTTCCTCTTTTCTAAGCACACTTGCTATAAACTCTTTACTTAAAACCAGCTCATCATAAAAGGCTCCATAAATATCTACAGCCTTCTCTGACAATTTATATAAAAGTGGCTCAGAACTACAACCTAGCTTATGTAAAAAGCGTACTGCTCTCCTAATCAACATTCTAAGCACATAGCCTCTACCTACATTACTAGGTCTAACACCATCAGCTATAAGGAAACATGCACAGCGTAAGTGATCTACTATAATTTTAAAATAGGCTTCATCAGACTGCTGCTGAACTGCTATTTCTGCATTTTCATCGACAGCCTCACCAACAGCCCTAACAGTACCTTTAAAAACCTCTGCCTTCGTAGCAGACACCAACTCAGCAAGCTCATCTGTTTCAAAAGTATTATTAACACCCTGCAAAACCATTGCTATACGCTCTAAACCAGCACCAGTATCTATATTCTTATGCTCTAGAGGTTTTAAGCTGCCGTCATCTAGCTTCTCGAACTGCATAAACACTAGATTCCAGATTTCTATATATCTATCATCCTTATCTAAAATATGCTCCCCAAGATCATAGTAAATTTCACTACAGGGACCACAGGGACCAGTAGGACCTGGCGGTCCCCAAAAATTATCCTTCGCTGTTAATTTCCAAATATGCTCAGCGATTTCTTTTTCGGGATAAACGTTTTTAAAAATATCAGCCCAAAGATTATAAGATTCTTCATCAAAAGGTCTAGTGTCATCACCTTCAAAAACTGATACATAAAGCTTTTTAGATGGAAGTCCTAAAACTTCAGTAACGAATTTCCAAGCCATAGGAATAACTTCTTGCTTAAAGTAATTACCAAAAGAAAAATTCCCCAACATCTCAAAAAAACTATGATGTCTCTGCGTATAACCGATATTACTTAAATCACTATCTTTACCACCAACACGAGCACACTTCTGTATACTTACAGCCCTCGGTGGCTCTGGTCTTTTAGTCGCCCCTATAAAATACGGAATAAAAGGTACCATACCAGCTGAGTTCAGTAGTAGCGTAGGATTATCAGGTACTAAAGAGGCACTTTTATAGAATTTATGCTCTAGACCACAGTCTTTTTCAAAGAAATTTACCCAAGCTTTGCGAATCTCATTAGTACTAAGCTTCTTCATCTTCATCTCTAGTATCTTCATGCTGTTCCTCGTTCTCTTCTTTTCTTAATCTCTCACGCTCATCACGTCTCTGAGCTTCTTCTTCACGTATCATCGTTTCAACACGCTCGGGCATTCTAGAGGTAGCAATTTTTTCCATCTCTTCTAAACTTAATATTTCATATTCACCTTTCTTTATCTGCTCTATAGTAGAAAACACTTGTTCTTTATCTAAAGTCTCTCTTCTTAAAAGCTCCTGAGATAAGCCTATTAAAAGAGTTTTCTTTTCATTTAAGAGAGTCTTCACCTCAACATACATAGTCTGTATTAAGTCTTTAACTTCCTCGTCGATTTTTTTAGCAAACTCATCACTATAGTTCTGCATATAAGAGCTCTGAGATAGATAAGGATTAGATTCATTATCACCATACGTGACTATGCCTAAATTACTATTCATTCCATAACGAGTGATCATCGCCCTTGCGATAGCAGTACATCTTTCCATATCATTCGACGCGCCAGTAGTAATATTTTCCTTACCAAAAGTTATCTCCTCTGCGACTCTGCCACCTAAAAGCACCATCATCTCTGTCTTTAAGTGCTTTTCAGAAGCCGATACTTTATATTCTTCTTCAGTAGACCAAGTCAAACCTAATGCCATACCTCTTGGGATAATAGTTACCTTATGAAATTCATTATTAGATTCTTTAAAAATACTAATTATCGTATGACCTATTTCATGAATCGCTGTATTTAACTGATCTTTAGGCTTAATAATCTTACTGCGTTTCTCTGGACCGATAGCTACCTTATCTATGGCTTCTTCTATATGTTTTATCTGAATCTCTTTAGCAGTATCCCTTGCAGCTAATATCGCCGCTTCATTAACTAAATTCATTAAATCTGCACCACTAAAGCCTGGTGTTCTTTTCGCTATAACTTTTAGATCAATGTCAGCTGCCATAGGCTTACCTCTAGCGTGAACATCTAAGATCTGTTTTCTGCCAGCTAAATCTGGAGTATCTATAACTACTTTCCTGTCGAATCTACCAGGTCTTAATAATGCCTTATCTAAAACATCTGGTCTGTTCGTTGCAGCTAAAACTATAATTCCAGAGTTAGGTTGAAAACCATCCATCTCTACTAACAACTGATTTAAAGTCTGCTCGCGCTCATCATTTCCACCACCAGACATACCGCTACGCTGCCTACCGACTGCATCTATTTCATCTATAAAAATAATACATGGTGCATTTTTCTTAGCCTGCTCGAAAAGATCTCTAACTCTACTAGCTCCTACCCCGACGAACATCTCAACGAAATCAGAACCACTGATGCTAAAAAAAGGCACGCCAGCCTCACCAGCTACCGCCTTTGCAAGTAAAGTTTTACCACAACCTGGAGGACCTACGAGTAGAACCCCTTTCGGCACCTTAGCCCCTAAAGCCTTATATTTATCAGTACTTTTTAAAAAATCTACTATTTCCTCTAATTCTCTTTTACTTTCACTAATACCTGCGACATCATCGAAGCTGACGTTAATGTCTTTAGTCATCATCTTAGCTCTGCTCTTTCCGAAAGACATGGGACCGCCGCCACCAGCGTTTCTGAGCATAAATATAAAAAATGCGAATAAACCTACTGGAATAATAAAGTTAGAAATAATATTTATCCAGAAACCTTCGTTAGACTGGGCTTTAACATCTACTTCAATATCATGATTAACGAGCCTATCGGCTAAATCCTGATTAGCACCTAGTAAGCTTGCTGGAATACGAGCATAGTAGATCTCTCCGTTTTTATCCTCGATCTTAGCTATATCATCGCCATTAGTCAAAATGACTCTATAGATAGGACTAGACGAACCATCATTAGGCAAGACTCGCTTAATAAAATCGCTGTAGCTCAAGATTCTTCTTTTATTATCCTGCCCCATCAAACTCATGATAAAGAGAGATAGGAACAGCACTAAAACAACTAGAGGTAAAGTAGAGGGGACTTTCTTCATATAGTTACAACTATGCTAACTATTCTAAGTCTTTGCAAGCTTTAAAGTAAATGGACTAATTAAAATCAAAAAATTTTTTAAAAATTTTCAAAAAAAAGCTAAAGTTTTCCAGAAAGTAGCCGATATATTAATTATGTAGTTTAAATTTTCATTTTCAAACTGGGGTTCCCCCTATTACCCTCTTCGCTTATTGGCCTATATCGTAAGTGCGAGAACTAAAGGACTAATACAAAGTCACTAAAGAGGAAAAAGGAAAAGAGGAGCACCATAAATGATTAAACACCAAAGCCTAAGTAGAGAAGCGATTATCGCATTAAGCCCAGTACAGTCAACTGTTCAAATTACTAAAGAACTAAACATGGCTGGTTTTAACAAAATCGAAAGAGTAGATTACCAAGAGGCTTTAATCCAACACTTAAATTTTAACAAACCAAATATTATCGTTATGTCTAGCGAATTACCAGGTGAAAGATCTACAGCAGACTTACTAAATATGGTAGCTATGAGTTCTCCTAATACTAGAGTAATCTTTATATCTAGAAGTATTGAAGAAGCTTCAATGTTTGATATCTACTTCGCTAAAAATATTAGTGCATGGTTACTAAGCGAAAGAGCTGAGAGAACTATGTCACTTGCTATAGAAGCAGCTGAGGCATGCCAATTATTCATAGACTTCGTTTTAAACCAAGCTATTAAAACTACATTAAGCACAAATAGATCAGTGCTTACTTCTAATGAAACTAACTACGCTAACCTAGAACTGCTAACAGAAAGAGAAGCGGAAGTATTAAAGTATTTATGCGAAGGCTTTAACTATAAAGCAGTTGCTAAAACTCTATTCATCTCTGAATCGACTGTAAAGACTCACATCAATAACATCTTTACGAAACTTCAAGTTAACGATAGAACTCAGGCCGTACTTTACGCTCTAAAACATGACCTAGAAGGTCTAATGAAAGCGACTGTCTCCATCTAAATTTCCTAACACACACGTCCCCAAAAAAGCAGTGAACCAAAGTAATTTGAGTTCACTGCTTTTCATTAATTTATACTTTCTTAAATTCTGATAATTTAAATCACTCTAAGTAAGTTGATTTGATACCTGCTTTAGAATTGGTGGTAAGATACTAACTAGCAAAGCTTAACGCACTATATATGTTTGAAAGATTTACAGAGAAGGCGATAAAAGTCATAATGCTAGCTCAAGAAGAAGCTAGAAGACTTGGTCATAATTTCGTTGGTACCGAGCAGATATTGCTCGGACTTATCGGAGAAGGAACTGGTGTAGCAGCTAAAACCCTAAAATCCATGGGAGTGAACTTAAAAGACGCCCGCATCGAAGTGGAAAAAATTATAGGTAGAGGCTCAGGTTTCGTAGCAGTTGAAATTCCATTTACACCTAGAGCTAAATGGGTTTTAGAATTAAGCTGGGATGAAGCTAGGCAGTTTGGACATAACTATATAGGTACTGAACATCTTTTACTAGGCTTAATTAGAGAGGGTGAAGGAGTCGCTGCTAGAGTTTTAGATAATTTAGGTGTAGATTTAGCTAAAGTTAGACAGCATATTATTAGATTACTTGGTGAATCAGGTTCTAACTCTACTGCTAATGGTGGTTCTGGCAGTAGTACTAATAATTCTTTACTCGGAGTGGGTTCTAATAAAAACGCTAACCAAAATACTAGAACAAGAACACCTACTTTAGATGAATTTGGTACAGATCTCACTTTAGCTGCTGCCGAAGGCAGATTAGATCCAGTTATTGGGCGTGCTGAAGAGATAGAAAGAGTAATACAGATATTAGGCAGAAGGACTAAGAATAATCCTGTATTAATAGGTGAGCCCGGTGTCGGTAAAACTGCTGTAGCTGAAGGCTTAGCTCAAAAAATAGTCGCAAATGACGTGCCAGATATTTTAGTTGGTAAAAAATTAATCGTTTTAGACTTAGGTCTTTTAGTCGCTGGAACTAAATATAGAGGCGAATTTGAAGAAAGACTTAAAAAAATAATGGATGAAATCCGCACTGCTGGAAATATGATGTTAGTCATAGATGAACTGCATACTTTAATCGGCGCTGGAGCAGCTGAAGGTGCTATAGATGCCGCGAATATTTTAAAACCAGCACTAGCTCGTGGAGAGCTTCAGTGTATTGGTACTACTACTTTAGAAGAATATCGTAAACATATAGAGAGAGACGCTGCATTAGAAAGACGTTTTCAGCCAGTAATTATAGACTCACCTTCTGTAGAAGAAACTATTCAGATCATTATTGGTCTAAGACAGAAATATGAAGAGCATCATCGCCTAATTATCACTGATGCCGCAGTGGAAGCAGCTGCTAGATTATCTGATAGATATATTTTTGACAGGCATTTACCAGATAAGGCCATTGACCTTATTGATGAAGCTAGTTCTCGAGTAAGACTTAAAGCTAGTGGATTACCACCAGAAGCTAAAAAGCATGAAGATGAATTGGTTACTATTTCAAGACAGAAAGAAGAAGCTATTCGTCAGCAGGAATTCGAAAAAGCTTCTCAACTCAGAGATCAAGAAAATAATATTAGAGAAAAAATTCGTAGTCTCCAAGAAGAATGGAGAAGAGAACAAGAAAAAAACAAGCCTACTGTTGGCGAGGAAGAGATAGCAGAAATAGTAGCTAGCTGGACTGGAATCCCTGTTGGTGACTTAAAAGCTGGTGAAAATGACAAGCTAAGACAGATGGAAGATACTCTTCATGGCAAAATCATAGGTCAAGACTCGGCTGTTACAGCTGTTTCTAAAGCTATTAGAAGAGCTAGAGCGGGATTGAAAAATCCTGAAAGACCGATAGGTTCTTTCGTATTCTGCGGTCCTACTGGTGTAGGTAAGACTGAGCTAGCTAAAGTTCTCGCTGATTATTATTTCGGCAGTGCTGATAATTTAATCAGAGTTGACATGTCTGAGTATATGGAAAAGCATACTGTAAGCAAGCTTATAGGTTCGCCTCCAGGCTATGTTGGTTACGGTGATGGTGGTCAATTAACTGAAGCCGTTCGTAGAAAGCCTTACAGCGTAGTACTTTTCGATGAAATAGAGAAGGCTCACCCTGACGTATTTAACGTTATGTTACAGATATTGGATGACGGTCATTTAACTGATAGTAAGGGACGTAAAGTTAGCTTTAAAAATACTATTATCATCATGACATCTAACGTAGGTGCTCAGCGCATGAACAGTGATTTTGGTGTAGGTTTCTTCGCTTCTAATACTGAAGAACAGGCTGAAGATGAAAAATATAAACGCATGAAAGATGCGGTCATGGAAGAAATGAAACGTGCATTTAGACCTGAGTTCTTGAACAGGCTTGATGATATCGTTATATTTAAACACTTAACTCGTACTGATATGCGTAAGATAGTCGATGTCATGAAGAAAGATCTAGAAAGCAGACTGAAAGAGAAAGGTATGACTATTACTCTTACAGATGAAGTTAAAGATAAGGTCTCGACTGAAGGTTATAACAGAACCTATGGTGCAAGACCGATGAAGAGAACTATACAGAAGCTTCTTGAAGATCCTATTTCAGATTCTCTCATTAATGGTGAGCATACCGATGGAGATGAAATTGAAGCTTATGTGATTTTTGAAGATGAGTTTCCTAAAGATAAAATTTACGAAAAACCAGAGGATGTAACTGAAGAAACTAAAGATGCTGATAAGAGACAGGCTTTAGTTAAAGCTCAAATTAAATTTAGAATTACAGGTAAACTACCTCCAGAAAAACAGGAAGAGTTAAAAAGATCTACTATTAAAAAGAAAAAGAAAGTTCTAGGCCTTAATGGTACTGGTGGTGGAGTAGGTTCTGAGACTGGTGGCGGAGAGCCTATTGGTAATAGGGCTGGGTAAAAAAACGATTGAAAACGCAGAAAATGGAGTTGTGCGGTGGTCTCTATGGGCGATTTTTCTCTAAAATTTCTTCAAGCTTCTTCCTGATCTTAACT
The DNA here is from genome assembly GCA_009924885.1 of Pseudomonadota bacterium. Classification (GTDB taxonomy): domain Bacteria; phylum Cyanobacteriota; class Vampirovibrionia; order LMEP-6097; family LMEP-6097; genus LMEP-6097. The sequence continues at coordinate 9,813 of RFQS01000052.1, forward strand.
AAATTGGCTATTTCTCCAGCTGTTAATTTAGTTTTATAGTCAGTATCCATGAATAATCTATCTACATAAAAAGTCGCCCTCGCTAAAGATGCAAAGCTGTAATTATAATCAGCAGCGAGATACAAAGCTTTTACGTTAAAAGGATTTATTCTCAGGCAGTAATTTATATACTCTAAAAACTTATTATCATCCTTCATTAAAAGCTTTATCTGAGCTAGATATAAGTAAGCTTGATCCAAATTAGGATCTATTTTCAATGCTGCCCTAAAATTCTTTTCAGCCTCATCATAAAAACCCTGCTCAAAATTCTTAACCCCAATTCCCAAAAGGCTCTTATAATTCTTCTCATCAACAGAGGAAATATCTAACGGCTTGCGTACTATTTCAATATCTTGAACTTCTGTATCTTCCTCTGCCTCAAGCTCTTTTCTTTTTTTCTTCTCTTCTTCCGATAGATTAGAATCAATCTCTAACTGCTTTTTCAAAGCCTCTTCTTTTAATAATTTTCTTTTTATTAACTGATCCTCTTTTAATTTATACTCAGCATCAGCTTCTGAAGCAGTTTTCAACACCAATGTATCTTCCAGTTCATCCTCCTCACTTCGCAAAGGAAGATCCCAAGAACTTAAAGACTGTGTATAAAGCTTATTCTTATAAAAAGAAGCCCGTGTTTTTAAAGACTGGCCTGATAAGCTCTTTTGGTAATTAGCTCTTAAAGCCTGAACTAAAGCAGTTTTCTCAGACTCCGAATTATATTTAGCTAAAGATAAAATATGCTCAAAAGATACATAAGAGCTCAGCGCCTGTAAATTTTGATTAATAGTTTCTGAAAACTTATAAAAATTTTCAGCTGTATGAAACTCAAGTAAAGAATTATTAGAATTATTCAACATCGGTGCAGGCAAATCCAGACGAGGAACTTCAACTACTAATAAATTTTTCACATCTTTCGGTGCAAGCATAATATTTGCCATAAAATCTGCTGAATTATGTATAGAAACTCGATTCAGACTGGTTTTCAAATAAGGATATTTATCTACATTAAAATCTCTAAAGCGAAAATCCTTATCACTAGCCAGTATGATAATCTCAGCAGTACGTGGCGGATGAATTAT
>RFQS01000053.1 GCA_009924885.1 Pseudomonadota bacterium
GTGATTATGACGATGATTTAGATGAGTATTTGAATTACAAGTCTAAGTATAATGAGGATTTAACTAGCGACTTTATTAGTAAATTTCAAAAATTCAAAGACGTGCTTATTGCTCTAGGAGTCTCTTCTAAAAAATCTGAGGAATTAGAACAAGGTTTTTTGAATTTATCAAACAGTTTGGCTCAAAGAAAAAATGCTCAGAAAGAGAGTTTTGCTGAATTGGAGAGGAGCCTAGCTTCAGAAATAAAAAATACTGAAATAAAAAATATTACCGTAGAGGAGTTTAAGAAATTAACAGAGGGGTTACTGAAAGCTCAGAATTTGAAAGACTTGCTTGAAAAAGAAGTAAAGAAAGAAGAGGGGGTCTCGGGAGCCTTTAGAGCTGCACTTAGTGAATTAGAAGAGCTTTGGCAAGAGGAATATAAATTAGCGGATAATAAATTAAAAGAACTATGTAAAGGTACAGAAGCTATATCAATAGAGAGTTCTTTTCAAAGAGATAAGGGAGCTTTCTTAGATTTTATAAAGAATACTTTTAAGGGCAGCGGTATAAGAGACGCTACTTATGAAAAAATTGCTGAGAGGTTTAAAAATTTTATTGAAATATATAAAGCTTTAAATGAGAATTTTGAGCAGGAGAAAATCTACTTTGGATCTAATCCTGAAGACTTTCGTAAATTATTTAACGAAAAAATAATCTCAATCCTTACGTATCAAACGCCTAACGAATATCTAATTAATTACCATGGTAAAAATTTGTTACATCACTCATTAGGACAGCGTGCATCGGCTTTAATCATATTTATTTTAACTCGTGGTGGTCATGATTTAATTATGATCGACCAGCCAGAAGATGATTTAGATAATCAGACTATCTATGAAGATGTTATAAAGCTTGTTCGTGAGATAAAGCCCAAAGTACAGTTTATACTTGCCACTCATAATCCTAATATCCCTGTACTCGGTGATGCTGAATTAGTGCAAGTTTGCTCCTTTCTTGACGAGAAAATAACCATTATGAGTGGAAGTATTGATAAGCCTGAAATACAGAAACAAATAATAGATATTATGGAAGGTGGTAAAGAGGCATTTGATCGCCGCAAGGAGATATATCGAAAATGGAATCCTTAGATATAATTTTGATTGCAGCTAGGGGAGAGGATTCTACTCATCAATTAAAAACTAATTACTCTAATATAGATCAGCTCAGTGCAGACATGGTTGCTTTTAGTAATAGTTACGGAGGTAAGATACTTGTTGGTATTCAGGAAGTTAAGGATCAAGCCGCTCTAATTGTTGGTCTCAACGATCAAGAGGTTAAAAATTTAAATCAAATGATCTCCAGTTCAGCAAGTCAGGGGGTAGTTCCAGCTGTTAATCCTAAAACTTCTGTGGTAGATGTAAATGGAAAATTAGTTTTAGTTATTGAAATCCCAGAGGGAATTAATAAGCCTTATCAAGATAAAAATGGTGTTTTCTGGGTTAAAAATGGCTCAGATAAGCGTAAAGCTACTGGTAGAGAAGAATTACAGAGGTTATTTCAGAATGCAGGTTTGGTACATGCTGACGAAGTTCCAGTTAATGGTTCTGGTATTTCTGACTTAGATTTAGATTATTTTTCTAGATTTTATAAAAAGCGCTTTGGAAGAAGCTTAGAAGATGAACCGATTTCTATAGATAAAATTCTGGAGAATATGAATTTATCTCGAAATAATCAATTAAATCTTGCTGCGATATTACTATTTAGTACAAACCCAGATTTTCGTGTACCTGCTTTTATACTGAAAGCTCGTTCCTATCTTACTGATACTGCTAGTGAGAATTCCTATTTAGACAGTCAAGATATAAGAGGTAAATTAACAGATGTTTTACACAGATCAGTTAATTTTATTTTGATGAATATTCATCATATTCAAGCTGGGCAGAGTGTTAATAGTTTAGGGCAATCTGAAATTCCTCGTATAGTACTTGAAGAGCTAATCGCTAATGCTTTGATGCATAGAGATTATTTTATTTCAGCACCAATAAGGGTTTTCATTTTTTCTAATCGTGTCGAGATCATTATAAAATTAACGAATTAGAAAATACATTCAGCGAAATCTAATGTTAGACTTTAGTTATGGCTGAGCCTTATCATCATTAGGCTTCACAGGATTCTCTGTTTCAGAATCAGTAGCTTTTTTAAACTCTTCGCCAGCCTCTTCTATGCCTTTTTTAAAGCTTTTAAGCCCTTTACCAAGGTTTTTACCCAATTCAGGAAGTTTTTTCGGTCCAAATATAATTAAAGCCACGAAAAGGATGACTATTAACTCTGGAAGACCTAGACCAAAAGGTAGCATACAAGACTAAATATACTACATTAATACGATGGAGCTTAGGCTTTATACGTGGGATAAAGTAGGGGTCATGGCTTTATCATTTATAGAACAGCGTATAGCCCAGATGAACAACTATTTAAAAGGTCTAGAGTCTCAAGTTGAGGCTAAGACTAGAATTTTAGATCAGAAGTTCGGTGAGAGATCTAGCTTTGCTAATGTTTTAAATAAATTTACAGACCCTAGTAAGCCAGTGACTTCTAAAACGGAGGGTCATCAGTTTGTAGGTAATAGTGTTAATGCTGTAAGCCAGAGTGATCTTAATATTCGGCAAGCTGTAAAAAACGCAGATGCTTATAGTCAGCTACCAGAGGGCTTTGAGGATTACATTAATACGACGACCGCTGAGCTTGCGACTTACTATAAGGTAGATCTCTCACCTAATTTAGTAAAAAGTGTTATTAAACAGGAATCGGGTTTCGATCCTAATGCGAAAAGTGCGGTGGGGGCTGAAGGGCTGATGCAGCTTATGCCAGGAACGGCACGTGATATGGGTGTTTTTAATAGTTGGAATCCTTATCAGAATGTTAAAGGTGGTGTTAAATATTTAGCTCAGATGCTAAGCCGTTTCGATGGAAATGTCCAGAAGGCACTTGCGGCTTATAACGCAGGGCCAGAAGCAGTGGCGAAATATAAAGGCATCCCACCTTACAGTGAAACTAAAAATTATGTCAGCACCATTATGAAAGATTACTTAAAACGTGAAAATGGTTACGAAAATATTGATTTGACAGGTTGAAATTGGCTACAATTTAATTTCTGATGTCAAAAAGAATAAGTTTTTTAGTCTTAGCGTTCGTAATGTTTACGAGTTTTGCTTGTACTGGTCCTAAAGCGGATTTAGGTTCTATAGTGACTTTTGACTATACTGGTACTTTTAAGAAGTCTGGTGAAGAGTTTGATACGACTAAAGGTAAAAAGCCACTTGAGGTTGTTATCGGTAATAAACAGTTATTAAAAGCTTTTGAAGATAAATTACTAGGTATGCGTAAAGGTTCTAGTAAGTCTTTTGTGCTTAAGCCAGAAGAGGCTTATGGTGCTCGTGATCCTAAAAAAGTTGTAGAAATTGAGAGAGATAAAAGATTTACTGGTGTAGAGCTTAAAAATGGTTCTACTATCTATGCTGTAAATAAAGATGCTAAAGGTAATAATGTTTCTACTCCACTAAAAATAGTTAGTTTTACTGATTCTAAAGTGACTATCGATTATAATCACCCGCTTGCTGGCGAGGAATTAAAGTTTAAAGTTAAAGTAGTTGACGTTAAGCCTTTTGACGATAGAACTAAAGTTCTTACTCAAGCTGATCTTGATGCTGCTAGGGCTAAGAAGTAACTTCAAAAGACTGCAAGTTGCCGTAATCTATAACTTCTCAGCCTGCATAGTCGAAAGCCTATCGTACTCTTCGCTTAAACTCATAGGTTTATCCTCAAGCTTATGCTGTGATAAGGCATGTTCTGGAGTGAAATTATCATAAGTGGATTCTTCCAGTAGTACATCTAGTTTGGTACCTGGTTCCATTCTTACATCATCGCGTGTTACTAGTGCTGCTCCGAGAGCTGCTCCACCAGTGACGGCACTGCCAAAGGTAATAAAGTCTAAAATTTTAGCTATCCCGAAAGTATCATAGGGATTAGCTAAGGCTAAAAAGGCATAGGCACCACTGCCAGCTACTGTTCCACCTATACCAGCAGCTACCGCTGCTCGTTTTTTATAACTGTCGCCGAAATTTACTTTCTCAGTGTGAGCCATCAGCTCTTTTTGGCGAATTAGACCTTTTATACTGAGTTCACGATTTAAATTACTCTGCGGTATAGCTATGCGGTCGAAGTTAATTTCGAGAGTCGGATTTTTATAGAATTTTCCAGGTTTATCTAATTTAGAAATAAAGCCGTGCATGAAGCTATTAGTCGGAATTATCACATAATCATTAATAACCACATCCTGCATGACTTGGACTGTGACTTGATCTCCCTGCTGACTCATACGAGTATCGACAGGAGTTCTAAGCTCTACAGGAATTTTTAAACCACGCGGTAAATAATAACCATTAGTTTTTATAAGACCGCCGGAAAGCTTATTCGGGTCCACCGTTGGATTTCCTTTGGGCTTGGCGGCAAAACAGACAGAGCTTTGCAAGCACGTAAGACTCAGCATCAAAACTATTGATACAAGTTTTCTTTCGTGCTTTGCTCTGTATTTAAACATTTATATAGGATTTTTATTCCTTAATTAAAGTCTGCTTTTATAGAGTAAATGAGCTATTTCTTAGGTAAAATCACCGAGTTTGAAAGTGAATTTACTTAACAGAGCTTTAAACGTGGTATATTACACTTATACTCAAAATGGAAGACTATTCGTCTTTACTTTTAATCTTCGGAATTATTCTTCTCAATGGTACATTCGTTGCAGCGGAATTTGCGATAGCTAGGCTCAGAAAGTCACAAGTAGACCACATCGTAAACTCTCGAAACCCTAAGAATCTGCCGAAATTAGCGGCAGCAAAAATTTTACAAAAGATATTAGAAAATATAAATGATTATATCTCTGCCTGTCAGGTAGGTATTACGGTAGCGAGTTTAGTGCTTGGTGCATTAGCTGAGTCTAAATTAGAGGAGATACTCCTTCCTCATATCTCCCAAATCCAAGATTTTGGGATAGATCCACATGCTATTTCTTTAGCGTGTGCGATAGCTTTAGTGACATTCGTCCACGTTATAATCGGTGAATTAATTCCTAAAAATCTAGCTCTAATTAATCCAGAGAAGACTGGTCTGAGATTAGCTTTTTTCTTAGAATTTATTTACACTATTTTTAAATTACCAGTAATGCTTTTAAATTTCTGCTCTAACTCTATTCTTAAGCTAATAGGAATAGATATGGATTCAACCGACGCGATTCATTCAGAGGATGAACTGAAGCTGATTCTAAGTACTTCTCAAGAAGAGGGGATTATTGAAGAAGAGGAAGAGAAGCTGATCCAGAACGTGTTTCAGTTTAACGATACTATAGCTAGAGATATAATGCACCCGAGAACGGATATGATCTGTATTGAGGCTGGTATTAGTATCGAGGAGGCGATGAAGATTACTAATAATTATCCTTTTTCTAAATTTCCAGTATTTCAGAAAAGATTAGATAAGATCATCGGCTATGTGAGTATCAAAGAGATGCTGCGTGCTTATGAAAGAGGTGGGGTGCATGACCCCATAGAGTCTATCGTAAAAGAAGTGTTAAAAGTACCTGATGGAATGTACATTATAGATTTAATGTCGATGATGCAGCAGAAGAAAAAGCAGATAGCGATTCTTATTGATGAGTATGGTGGTACTAGTGGATTAGTTACTATTGAAGATATAGTTGAAGAGGTCTTCGGTGAAATTAGTAATGAGTTTGAGGATCATTCACAGGTTCCTTTACTGGAACTCACGAAAGGTGTTTATAAAGTAGATGGTAAGCTGACTCTGAGAGAAATTAATGAGGAACTGGGTTCTGAGTTTGAGTCTGAGCATTATGATACTATCGGTGGTTTCATTTATGGTCTTTTAGGTACTGACCCAGTAATCGGTGCTCAGTTAGAGGCGAATGGTTTTATATTAGAAGTATTAGAATGCCGTGATAATAGGGTGCTTAAAGTTAAAATTAGCCAAAAAAAAACTGATACTGTGCCAGTAGAGTGAGCGCAGCGCAGAAATTGAAGTTTGCGAGCAGTCCTCTTATGTTAAAATGCAAGCATGGTTGTTACGGTATACGCCGCTCTCCTTGGCTTTTGGTATATTTTCTTAGTCTCTCAAGTTATTAGAGTGCGTATGAGCATTAAAGGGAAAGTTCAGGGACCTGAAAGTAAGAATTTAGCTTATGCCGTAAAAGCGCATGCTAATTTTTCTGAATATGTTCCACTGCCTTTAATTCTTTTAATCCTTCTTGAAATGCAGGAACCGAACATGATTTATTTTAATGTTCTTGCTGGATTGCTCTGTATATCAAGGATTTTACATTCTATTAGTTTACTTTTCGTGGAAAAGATTTTAAATACCACAAAATTAAGAATGCTCGCCACGGCTCTGACTATAATGGTCGTTCTGATAACAGCTTTTAGTAACATAGTTCTTTATTTTATAACAGGTGATTCTGTTATAAACCCGCTTTAAAGCACCCTTTTAGAAGTCGTTTCAATTTATGGATATTAATTTCACTAAAACTTTATCGAAGGAAGCTCCTGGTTCTCCTTTCGTGAGGGAAGCTACTCTGGATGGCAGTTCTACTTATAAAAATCTTGAATATAATGAGACATATCACTCTAGCATAGGGGCATACACGGAAGCCTTATATAAGCATGTGCTGGCTTGTAAATTAGATGAGCTGGCGAGTGCTTTTCTCGTGGAAACCTCTCTGGAACCTGCAATTTCAAGTTTCCCAGTAATAAGAATTCTAGATGTCTGCTTCGGTCTTGCTTATAATTCAGGTGTCGCTATTCAAAAAATATGGGAGATAAACCCTGCTCAAAGAATAGAGATAATAGGTTTAGAAAATGACGCAGCGATTATCGCGGAACTGCCGAATATAGAAGTACCAGAGGATTATCTATTTATCAGAGACTCAATTATGAAGCCGCTTGCAGAGCAAGCGAAGAAATTATTAGTTATTTCTGAAAACGCAGAAAGTGGAGTTTTACAGCCGTCTCCTATAGGTGAACTAAGTTTAATTACAGAAAATCTCAATATGAGGATTTTAATAAATGACGCTCGTTATGCAGTTACTGAGCTTGAAGATGATTATTTCGATGCGGTTTTTTTTGACCCCTTTAGTCCAAAAACCTGTCCAGTATTATGGACTGAGGAATTTATCGCAGCGGTAGTTAGTAAAACTAAGCCTAAAGCCTATATCTCGACGTATAGCTCCGCACGTATAGCCAAAGATAATTTTAGTAAGGCAGGCTGTGAGCTCTTTGAAGGACCTAAACTAAATCGCCGTAATGGGGGGGTCTTAGCTAGGAAAAAAGAATCTAGCTGTTAGCACTGTTGCTGATTAGCAGGCGATTATTCCCAATCATCAACGATTACACCTTTAGCATAATCGGTTGCGCGGGTTTCAAAGAAATTAGCATGCTCTTTTCCATTAACCATAAGGTTCATCCAAGGCAGAGGATTTTCTTTAATATCATAAAGTCCATCTAGTCCTAGATCTGAAAGTCTTTTGTTCGCTATGTATTTTAAATACTTCTTAACATCCTCTGGCTGTAAGCCTTCTACTGATCCTAAAGTGAAACAAGTATCAACGAAATTATTCTCTAAGCGAATCATTTCATCGCAGGCTTTATAAATTTCATCTTTAAATTCAGGAGTCCAGATTTCAGGATTTTCTTTAATGAACTGTCTAAATAAAGCACAGACACCTTCTGAATGTAGAGACTCATCACGAATAGACCAAGTAATGATCTGTCCGACATTCTTTAACAATCCACGTCTTGGGAAATTCATAAGGATAGCGAAGCTCGCAAATAATGCGATTCCTTCCATAAATCCACCAAACACAGCTAAATTTTTAGCTATTTCGTGTTTACTTTCCGTTTTAAAGTTTTGAAGATATTCATATTTATTCTTCATCGCTTCATATTCACGGAAGGCACTGTATTCTACCTCTGGCAAGCCTAGAGTGTCATTTAAATGAGAGTAGGCCCAGACATGCACTGTTTCCATGGAAGCAAAAGCTGTAAGCATCATCGCTATCTCAGGTTTAGGGAAGACTGGGATTAGGTGACTATTATAGTTATTCTGTACTTCTATATCTCCTTGAGTGAAAAATCTAAGTACTTGGATAATTAAATTAGATTCTTGAGGAGTAAGTTTAGTTTTAAAATCAACTAAGTCATCAGCCATAGGAACTTCTGTTGGTAGCCAGTGGGCTTGTTGCTGTAATTTAAAGTATTCAAAAAACTGAGGATATTCAAAGGGCTTGTAATGATCTCTTGGCGTTAGCATGCTTCTTTGATTGCTTTTAGCCATATCACTTATTTTACTAGTCTCATCGACTTTACTAATTTCATTCACTTTAATTGAGTTCTCCGTAGTAGTTGTAGTCGCCATGTGTTCCTTTTATAGCTCAAAAAACCATATGTAGTGGTTTTACCACTCTTAGTTATTTGAAAAACGCTAAAATTCTCGTGTCCTTCTAATATATCATCAAAGTGACTCTCCGAGACAGGTAAAGCAAACTTTCTTGATGAAAAAATAATAATCTTAGTAAGGAAATTTTTACTTGAAATTATCAAGATTATAAGGATGAATTTCTCTTAAATAACTTGATTAGTTTTGCAGATATCTGAATAATAGTGATAACTCGCTTTCGGAGTTCTATTATAAGTTTCATGATCTACATGGATAAGCCCAAATCTCGGCTCCATACCTAACGCCCACTCGAAATTATCTATTAAGCTCCAATAGAAATAACCCTGAATATTTACATTCTCTTGAATCGCCCTATGAATGGCCTCTAGGTGCCCTTTAATAAAATCTATGCGATATTTATCCTCTAAATCTTTATCTTCAGGACTGGTTTCTATGTGTGAATAACCGTTTTCAGTAATAAATATAGGTTTATTCCCTAGTAGTTTTTTAAATTTCTCACTGCTTAAGACTTTATATAAGCCTTCGGGGTATATTTCCCAGCCAAGTGAATTATGCGACTGTTCGCGAACTCTAGTTACTGGATTCTCCTCATTCTTACATTCCTTAAGTGTACTCTGTAACTGCCCCCATATAAGTGAATCTAACTGAGGGTTAGCTGGGTCTTTAGCCTGTGTCGAAAATTTATAAATGAATCTAGTATAGTAATTCACACCTAAAAAATCCAGGCTGCCCATATCTAAGCATGACTCTATAAAGCTGTAGTTGTGTAACTGACCTCGAATCACAGCTGGAACTTGGTCTAAATCTACTCTTCGTTTATATGGGCTGACATGAGATTTATTAGTTTCAGTCTCTGACTTTATCTGAGGTTTATTAGTATCTCCAGCTTCTCCTTCCTGGGACTCTTGATATGACTGAAAATAGTACATATTCTGTGAAAAACCTACTTGGTGACTGGGGTTATACTCTTTTATGCTTTTATAAGCTAATTCATGGGCTGTGAGCATACCTTGATAGGCTTTAAAATAACCGTTTAGATCATTCGTTTTACCTGGCGGCCAGATGCCGCTTTCATAACCAAAACCAAGAAAAATATTAGGCTCATTAAAGGTAATCCAGTACTGGATTTTCTCACCAAAATTTTCTAATAAGAATTTCACGAAATTATTAAATTCACAGGCGGTATTAGGATTTTCCCAGCCACCTTCTTTAGCCAGCCAGTTAGGTAGAACGAAGTGAACCAGTGTCGCAAATGGTTTAACCTTTAAGCCATCTAAAAGCCTTTCGTAGAAAGCTAAAGTCTCTTCATGAAAATCATCATACCGATGTCAGGTTATGGATCCCGTTTTCAAGAGGCGGGCTACCCCTCAATAAAACCTTTAATAGAGGTGGAAGGAAAGCCCATCATTGAATATGTGATTGACTTGTTTCCCGGAGAAACTGATTTTCTATTTATATGTCAGCAAACCCATTTAGAAGAAACCAATCTGAGAGAGGTTTTAGAAACTAAGGTACCGAGCTGTGAAATATTAGCCATTGAATCGCATAAAAAAGGTCCCGTTTGGGCTATTAAGCAGGCCTTTGACCTTATCCCTGATAATGAACCTTGCATTGTTAATTATTGCGACTTCTTTATGGACTGGGACTATAACCACTTTAAAAATCAGGTTTTAACCTCAGGGGTAGCAGGAGCGATACCTTGTTACATTGGTTTTCATCCGCATTTATTGCACGAAAAAAATGTATATGCCTCCTGTAAATCAGATGCCGAGGGCTACTTAGAAGAGATTAGAGAAAAATTTTCCTTTGAGGCTGATAAAGAGAGAGCGGCTCACTCCGCCGGTACTTATTACTTTCAATCAGGAGCCATACTTAAAAAGTATAGCGATGCCCTTCTCATAAAGGGTCCTGATTTAGGAGGTGAGTATTATGTAAGTCTCATCTATAACCATCTGATTGATGCGGGCTTAAAGGTAAAAGTGTATGATAGAATCGCCCATTTTTGCCAATGGGGCACCCCGTCTGACTTAGAAGAATACAATTACTGGTCAGGGGCATTTACCGCATTAGCTCAACGAGGCATTAAACCCAACAAAAGGTGATAGCATTAATCCCAATGGCCGGAGACGGACTTCGGTTTAAAAATGAAGGGTTTAAAATACCTAAGCCCTTAATTGAAATTGAAGGTGTGCCTATGGTGGTTAGGGCTGCTTTAGATTTGCCTAAGGCACAGGACTATATTTTTGTCTGCCGATATTTCCATTTAACTGAATACCACATTGATCAAGTTTTATTGAGGCATTTCCCGAATGCCAAAATCATAGCCATAGAACAATTAACCGAAGGGCAGGCTGCTACCTGCCTTTTGGCCGAAGAGTACATCAACAAT
>RFQS01000054.1 GCA_009924885.1 Pseudomonadota bacterium
AAAAGATTTATAAATTTCAGATATTACAAAATTTTCAAACAAAGCTCCAGCCATAGGACCATTTTCAATGATTTCCTTTGTCGTATTTCCAGATAAATAGCTCACCAAACCTGTATCTAAAAAATATAACTTAGGACTTTTAACAATTCTTTTTCCTAAATTTTTGTAATAAGGCTGTAATAAAAAAATAATTTGGCTACGTTCAAGTAAACTAATCCAAGACTGAATTGTAAGGTTACTAACCCCAAGCTCTTTTGCGAATTCTTGATATTTCAATTCTTGAGAGCATCTAGCTGCAAGTAATTTAATAAAACGATCATAAATACCGAGGTGCTCTTTTTTTAGATTATCGCGTATATCTTTATTGAGCAGGGATTCAATATACGCTGAATACCAAAGCTTAGATTCTAATTTTGCATCAGCGACTAATTCTGGATACAATCCACGTAAAGAATAATCTATCCATGTTGAGATTTTTTTCTTGCGAAGTTCTTCTATTGCTATTGGTGTAAGAGTCGCCATACCTAACCTACCAGCAAGACTTTCATGAATATCTGCAACTAAAGTAAATTGTTGAGAACCAGTTAAAATATATTGCCCTTTCCTTTTTCTGTTATTATCGATTTCAATCTTTATGTAGGAAAGTAGATCAGGAGCGTTCTGTATCTCATCAACAATGAGAGGCGGTTTATAGAAATTTAAAAATGCTTTCGGGTCTCTTGTAGCTATATCCCTAGCTTGTATGTCATCTAAAGTTACATAGGTGTAATTTGGAAAGTTTTTTTTTAAGAGTGTAGACTTGCCACTCTGTCTAGCTCCAGATAGCAAAACAGCTGGGAACTGGTTCAGCAATTGCTTAATGAAAGGAGTTAGAAGCCTTTTTATATACACCCAAATATTATACCATATTTAAGTTGCAGTTAAATATAGTATAAAAAAACTCTTGAGCGTATTGGTAAAATAGAAAGCGTTTCCCTAAACCAGCTCAACGATAGTCGCTATCCCCTGCCCAAAGCCCACGCACATAGTAATCAGACCTCTTTTCAGTTTACGTCTTTCGAGTTCATTTACAAGTGTAGTTAATATTCTTGCACCAGAACAGCCCAAAGGATGACCTAAGGCTATCGCACCACCATTTACATTCAGTTTTTCTAAAGGTATTTCTAATTCTTTAACACAGGCTAAAACCACAGAAGCAAATGCCTCATTAACTTCCACTAAATCCATATCAGCCATACTCAAACCTGTTCTTTTAAAAAGCTCTCTTACTGCGGGAATCGGACCTGTAAGCTGCATCACTGGATCACTTCCACAGACGTAACTTTTTAAAATACGAGCACGGGGCTTTAAATTATATTTCTTTAAAGCAGACTCACTAGCTAAAAGCACTGCTGATGCACCGTCTGTGATTTGACTTGCGTTAGCTGGACTAATTACTCCACCATCTTTAAAAGGAGTAGGTAAAGTCGCCATTTTAGCTAAATCTATCTCGGGGCGAATGCCCTCATCTTTAAAAACCACTCCAAAATCTTTAGCCTCAACTCCTATTATTTCATTATCGAAATAACCACTAGAAGCAGCATTGAAAGCTTTTTTATGAGATTCAGCACTGAAAGTATCTAAGTCTGTACGACTGAATCCCCATTTTTCAGCGATAAGTTCTGCTGACTGCCCCATACTTTTTACGAGATATTTAGCGAGATAAGAATCAGACAAACTAGAACCTTGATTCGCGGAACTCGGCAGTGGCAGTGAATCCATCCCCATCGGCACTCTGCCCATGTGTTCCACACCACCAGCTATAAGCAGCTCATAATCATTAGCTTTAATTCCCTGTGCCGCAAAATCTACTGCCTGCAAGCCAGAACTACACATTCTATTTATTTGAATACCTGGAACATTGTCTGTTAAAGCAAGTAAAGCTATAAGCCTAGCTATATTCATGCTTTGCTCCGCGATAGGAGTTACACAGCCATAAATAAGATCATCTATAGATTTAGGGTCTAGTTTATTACGCTCTATTAAAGCTTTAACCGGTGCTGCACCTAAGTCGACGGGATGTACGCCCGATAGCGAAGAGCCAGCCTTTCCTCTGCCCATAGGTGTTCTTACTAGATCTACGATATATGCTTCGCTTGCCATAAAAGCATTATTCCACATTAATTTCTTTTAAGCTATTTCACAGACACCTTAATTCCTTAGCAATTTCTTAATAAAGTTGAGAAAATTGGGTAGAATGTCTATATGGTCTCAGATTATATAGAAGAAGAATTAATGATATTAGATGAAAATTCTAGGCAGGCTGTTTCATCTAATATCTCTGCTGCTATTGATATTAATGACCCGATAAAAGTTTTAAATTTAGATTATATTCATACTGTTTCTGAAACATCTTTACTGGAAATGGCTATCGCTTATATGGCGGATAACAATAAGGGTTGTGTCGGAGTTACTGATAGTGAGGGACAAGTAGTCGGTATTTTTACTGAGCGAGACATACTCAGAAGAGTAGTATCTAAAAAAATAGATATTAGCAAAGCTGTGATTAAAGATTATATGACACGTAATCCACAAATGCTTTCAGAAGGAGATCCTATAGCTTTCGCTTTAAACCATATGTCAGATGGCTCTTACAGACATATACCTATAAAAAAGAATGGGGAAGCGAGATACATGCTCTCAGTAAGAGACGTAGTAGATCAGATTTCTTTAGCTTACAGAGATAAGGTATTTAACCTACCACCTAAATTCAGGCAAGAATCGTCGAGTGAGTATGGTGGCTAATGCAAAAATTGTAGTTCGACAGCAGTCCTAGGAGATGGTTTTAGCTTTTTCAATAGCCTCTTCTATAGAACCTACCATATAAAAAGCTTGTTCTGGAAGCTCATCGTGCTTACCTTCAAGAATTTCTTTAAAGCTTCTGATAGTGTCCTCTAATTTAACATATTTACCAGACATACCAGTAAATACTTCAGCTACGAAGAATGGCTGGGAAAGGAACTTCTGTACTTTTCTTGCTCTAGTTACAGTCATTCTATCTTCTTCAGAAAGCTCATCCATACCAAGAATAGCGATAATATCTTGAAGCTCTTTATATCTCTGAAGTATAGCTTGAACACCTCTAGCTACTTGATAGTGCTCCTCGCCTACTATAGACTCCTTAAGAGCAGTAGAAGTAGAATCAAGCGGATCTACCGCTGGATATATACCTAATTCGGCAATAGATCTGTTAAGAACTGTAGTCGCATCTAAGTGAGAGAAAGTCGTCGCTGGAGCTGGATCTGTAAGGTCATCTGCTGGAACATATACCGCTTGAACTGATGTGATAGAACCATTTTCAGTAGAAGTAATTCTCTCTTGAAGCTGTCCCATTTCATTAGCCAATGTCGGCTGATAACCTACTGCTGAAGGCATTCTACCTAAAAGAGCTGATACTTCAGAACCTGCTTGAGTGAATCTAAAAATATTATCAACAAAAAGAAGAGTATCTTTCTGCTCTTTATCTCTAAAATATTCTGCCATAGTGAGGCCAGTAAGAGCGACTCTCATTCTCGCTCCTGGAGGCTCATTCATTTGACCATAAACCAGAGCTACTTTTTCAAGTACTCCTGAATCCTTCATTTCATGATAAAGATCATTACCTTCACGAGTTCTCTCCCCTACACCAGAGAATACGGAAATACCATCGTGAGCTTTAGCTACGTTATTAATAAGCTCCATGATTAAAACTGTCTTACCTACACCAGCACCACCGAATAGACCGATTTTTCCACCTTTAACATAAGGCTCTAAAAGATCGATAACTTTAATACCAGTTTCAAATATTTCAACTTTAGTAGCTTGCTCTGATAAAGCCGGTGGCTGCCTGTGAATAGATAAAAACTCTTTAGCGTTAACTTCACCACTTTCATCTACTGGCTCACCTAAAACATTAAAAATTCTTCCTAGAGTACAAGCCCCAACAGGTACTCTGATCGGCAGACCAGTGTCTATAACTTTCATACCTCTTGATAAGCCCTCAGTGGCGTTCATAGAAATAGTTCTAACACGGTGATCACCGAGTAATAACTGAACTTCTACTGTTACATTAATTTGCTCACCCTGAGCGTTAGTTCCTTCGATTTTAAGAGCGTTATAAATTTCAGGCAGATGACCGCTTGGAAATTCCACATCAATAACAGGCCCTATAACCTGTATAACCCTTCCCTCAGTAGCATTAATAGTAGTACTCATATAGAATCGGATTTTAGCATATTGGGACTGCTCGCAAACTTCAATTTCTGCGTTTTCGTCGTCCTCATGATCCTCATGTACTCCCAGTACACTGCGGTCATTCGTCCTCCTCAGCCTTGAACTTGTACGCTTGCGAGCAGTCCCAGCATTTCAGAACCCCAATTTCTGCGTTTATGAAGAGATTTCTGAGCTAGCTTTAGCTTTCATTTTTGCGTTTTCTGCATCTACAAAATTCTTAATTTTAAGAATAGTAAGAACTATGCCCAAGAAAGCCCCTGAAACTATCGCAAGAACTTTACATTCAATCGAATACTGAGCTTTTAAAAAATCAGCGAGCCAAGAAGCTAGAAATACACTAGCTGGAATAACATACGCAATATCAAGCAGCTGCCACATTAAAGTCTACGTAAAACACCTTTTACAACTCCTTGTATGTCAAGAGTATCCGTAGGATCTAAATAGATCGGCTCCATATAAGGATTCTCTGGTTTTAACATAATTCTGCCATCTTTCTGTTTGTAAAATCTTTTTAAAGTACTGGACTCTCTATTAATTAAAGCGACTACTATTTCACCATTATTTGCAACTTTTCGAGGTTCAATTAAAACAACATCACCATCATTAATAAGAGCATCTATCATGCTTTCACCTTTAACCTTCAAGGCGTAGCAACCAAGAGGAAAGAAAGAATCTAGCTCTAGATACTCTTCTGCTTGATTAGTGATTTCTAAAGGTAAGCCAGCGGTGATTTGGCCAAGAATAGGAATGGCTTCCCTCTGAACTTCGAATTCATTATCTCTGTACATTTTCCCATTCGATGCTCGCGAAAAACTGCTATTAGTAACTGCATTATGAACATGATCAAATTTATGAATAGTCTGAGAATCAGTCTCAGTGGAGAATTTATCCCTGCAATAATTATAAGAATCATCATCAATGATGCGGATAGATCTAGCAGAGCCCTGATTCCAAGTAATAATATTTTTTTTCTTTAAAGCAGAAATATGATACTGAAGGGTACCTTTAGTAATGCCCATTTGGGCAGCTATCTCATCCAAGGTAGGAGGGAAATGCTCTTGTTGAGTGAGTTTAAATATAGTTTCAGCGGTTTCTTTTTGCTTCGGCGATAACATTTCAATGCTCATACAAATATAATACCACACATCCGTAAGTACTTCTAGCTTTTGTCATTCGTCCTCCTCTGCCTTGAACTTGCACGTTCGGCAATAGTGCCTATCTGCTATTATCTTAAATCAATGAATAAGATTGGTCCAAACATAAAGCCGCCTGGATTTGGAAATTCTTCTGAATCCATCAATAAAAAAGGTGAGTCTGCTACAAATGCTAAAAAAAAACGGGGAAATGGCCTAATGATCCTACTAGACCAAGTCATGAAAGGCCAGTAAATAATTCCGTTTTTAAAGATTGGGATAAAGTCTTAGATCTCTTTCTATCTAATACTCGTTATAGTCAGATGCATTCAGGTTTAATTAATTTGGGTTCAAATTTAGCTCAGTTTGAAGAAAATCAATTAATGCTTGGTGAGCACATAGTTTACCGTCGCCTAAATAATAATGCTGACAATACTTGCACAGAAACCTATTCTGGAAATGAAGATATTGATGATATTGTGAGAATTGCCCTTCTAATGGCAAAATTAGAAAAAACTCTTGGTAATCGTAAAATCAGAAGAGATGTCATTCCAGAAACCATCAAGACCCTTGGTCAATTAGTCGAATTAACTCAGAGTGAAGCTTTTATAAAATTTAATTTAGCAGATAGCCTGGGAATAGATATTATCGATTATACTCATGCTAAATTAGCTGAACAACCACCTTTAGAGCAATATCAAAAATTTTACAAAGAATTGCAAACACATACTAAGAAACTAATCAATAGTTTTGAAAAGAAATCAGGTATTAATGCTTTATCTGTGACGGAAGAAAAAAAACCTAGTAAGTTACAGCGAGATCTTAAAACATTTATAGAGAACACTATAAATACAAATAAATCAGATAAGCCCGTTAATGATCAAGTATCGAAATTTAATCTGCAAGCTAATCTAGAGGCAGGAATAGTAGGCTTTATAGAGAATCTTGGGCAGTCAATAAGCAATTATGAAAACTTTCAAGCCCCTAAAAAAGTAGAACTCGGCGAGCAGCGCATGAGTAAGCAAAATATTAAAAAACAGATATTAGATACTAATAAAATAGTACTAATACTTCCGGAAGTATAAATGCCGGATGGTGATTGGTTAGCTGTGATATTAGAAGAACCATCACTTAAAACAGTAACGACATTTCCTGATACTCATATAGAATTTTACTAGCTATTAATTCACTTAAAGATGGATCTGAAAAGGATAAGTATCAGGATGAGCTAGGAAATATATTTGACCTTGCATCCAAGAATTTTGATAAAGATTTAAATAAAATAATAGGTAATGTCTGTGAAAAGAATTCAATTAGAAAGGATTTTATTCCGCCGTTTAAATTTCTCAATATAAGAAATTTAGTAGATGGGTTTAAATTTACAAAAGAGAAGATGGCTGCGATAAGGCTTATTTTACAGGATAAATCCCCAAGTTCAGAAGAGTTAAATACGTTACCAAAATCTCAAGATTTAGAATACCACTCTCCAATTTCTGAAAAAAATAAACTGAATACAAATTATTCTAATGAAGTTGGTGTTGGTGCTGTAGCTGAAGGAAGAATCGCAAGAGCCTTAATGCAACTACTTGCAGAAGGTAAATTAAAATTTGTCATTCAAGCTGAGAACTTCGGTCCTTTGGATACTAAGTTACATGCAGACTTTCTTCTGGTAGATAATGCTAATAGACTAATTCCTCTACAGGTAAAATCTAGTGTTGACTCAGCTAAAGCTACAGCACCCAAATTACCAAATCATTTAGTAATCAGCCCATCTGGGTTAAATATTTTTTCTGAACCAAAGCTTTCAGATTCTTTATCTGAAAGGATTGGGAAAATTATTTTGCCACCAGAATTTAAGCTTGAAGCGCAGAAGGTAGAGCAGATCTTTGGAAAATTAAACACTCTTCAAAAGAAGAATCCGCATCATGTTCACACTCCCAATTTTATTCATGATTTAGATGAGGAACAGGAAACAAAATTAGTTAATCATTTTAAAACTTTTATAAAGTCGCTGATCACCATTAAATAAAGTTCTAATATCGCTGATTTTATGCTTCAGCATGGTAAATCTCTCTAAACCTAATCCAGCTGCGAATCCTGAATATTTCCCAGAATCTATCTTAGCCATTTCGAGTACATTTGGGTCTACCATTCCACAGCCCATTAATTCGAGCCAACCGCGGCCGCCACAAGTATTACAGCCTTTGCCCTCACAGAAAATACACTCAGCATCTAATTCTGCACTCGGCTCAGTAAATGGAAAATAATCTGGTCTTAAACGAGTGCTTACGCTCTTACCAAAAAATTCTTTAAGAAACTCATTTAGAAACCATTTCATATGACCAAAGTTAATATTTTCATCTATTAACATGATTTCTAATTGATGAAAGAAAGGCATTTTACGAGCATTAACTTCCTCATTACGATAGACGCGACCATGACCAATAATTCTAAATGGTGGTTTTAATTTTTCCATAGCCCTGATTTGAATAGAAGAAGTATGACTTCTTAATAATATTTCAGGGGAAAGGCTGGTGTAGAAAGTATCCTGTTCATCTCTTGCTGGATGATCTTCACCAGTATTTAATGCTGTGAAATTATAGTATGTATTTTCAAGTTCTGGACCATCTACTAATTTAAAACCTAATCTCTGGAAGATTCCTACGATATCTTTAGTGACATCATTAAGCGGATGGAGCTTACCTAGAGTTTTTCTACCATTCGGTAAACTAATATCTATTTTTTCTGCTTCTAATTTAGCGGCAATTTCTTCTTGCTTGAGTTCATCATTACGTAAATTAAATATAGTCTCTATTCGGCTTTGAGCTTCATTGATAAGTTTCCCTAATGCAGGTTTATCTTCAGGCTTAAGATCCTTCATGTAGACCTTAAATTCACTAATTTCACTTTTATTACCCAAATATTTCGCTTTTATCTGATGAGCATTTTTTAAATTAAGATTAGTTTTACAATCTTCACTAGCTCTGATCTCTATCTGATCTAGCTTTAGTTTTAGTTCATCGAGGTTAATGGTTTGCATGTTTCAGGCTCAGGGTATATGATTTTAGCATTAATTATATGACAGCCAAATTAGCCAATCCACTCCTTAGTACATCTGAGTTCATACCATATCAGAGCATTAAAGCTGAGCATATTTACCCTGCTACCGTAGAAATCACTAAACAAGCTCAAGCTAAGCTAGAAGAGATTTTAGCAACTAAAGGTGAGCTGAATTTTGAAAATGCAATGTATCCCCTGATAAAAATGGAGGATTTAGTAGATAAGGCTTGGACTCCTGTCGAGAATTTACTTTCGCTAAATGCTGATGATGATTTCAGATATGAAGCAGAAAAGGCAAGACCCGTTATGGTGGAATTTTATAATAATTATTCTTTAGATCCACGTGTCTATGAGTTCGTTAAGAGATATGCGGAATCAGAAAATGCAAAAAATCTTACTGGTGAAAGAAAAAGATATTTAGAAAATACTTTAAAGGATTTTAAATTATCAGGAGCAGAACTCGAAGGCAAGGCAAGAGAGGAGTTTAAAGAATTAAATTTAAAACTATCTCAACTTTCACAAAAGTTCTCAAATAACGTCGTGGATAGTAAGTTTGATTTAATTATCAAGAATAAAGAAGATTTAGCTGGTCTGCCTGATGATCTTATTCAAGCGGCAGCTCTTAAAGCTAAAGAAAATGGCATAGAATCCGCTTGGGTATTTAATTTAGATTATCCATCTTATGGGCCCTTTATGAAATTCTCTGATAATGGGGCTTTAAGAAAAACACTCTATATCGAATATTTAACTAGAGCCTCTCTAGGAAAGAAGAATAAGAAAAATGAATCATTAGATAATGAACCACTTATTTTTGATATTTTTGCAGTGAAGGCACGCAAAGCGAAACTTCTAGGATTTTCCTCTTATGCAGATCTATCATTACAAATGAAGATGGCTGAAAGCCCTAAGCAGGTTAAAGAGTTTCTTATAAGGCTTGCAGAAAAAGCAAGAGCTTTAGCTGAAAAAGAATATGCCGAATTAATTTCATTTCAAAAATCTATTAATTATCAAAATACTGAAAATAATCCCGATAAAATCTTGCCGTGGGATACAGCATACCTATCGGAAAAACTCAGAAAAGAAAAATATGATTTCGACACTAATTTAACTAAGCCATATTTCGAACTAAATGCAACTATCGAAGGCATGTTCAATATCGCTAAAACCCTTTACTCTATAGACTTTCAGAAAGTAGAAAATATAGAAGTATGGCATGAAGATGTCAGCGTTTATCAAGTATTAGAAAAAGACGGTTCTATTATCGGCACATTTTATATGGATCTCTACCCGAGAGAAGTTAAGCGCAGTGGTGCTTGGGTAATGCCTCTTGTCGATTCTGCTATTAATCCATCTGGACAGAAAATTAAACCACAGTGTACGCTTGTCTGTAATTTAACGAAACCACAGCTGGAGCCTAGTTACAGTCCTTCTTTGTTAACCCATCTTGAAGTTTTAACACTGTTTCACGAATTTGGTCATGCTCTGCATCATCTTTTAAGTAATGTTGAACTTTCACCCATGGCTGGAACTAACGTTGAGTGGGATTTCGTAGAACTACCAAGCCAATTAAATGAAAACTTTGTTTGGCAGAAAGAATCTTTATCAACTTTTGCGAAGCATTATGAAACAGCGGAACCAATCCCGGCAGGTCTTCTGGATAAAATGCTGGCAGCACGTAATTTCAATGAAGGTCTATCCTGCTTAAGACAGGTGGAATTTGCTTTGTTTGATCTGGAAATATATATGAATAAAGAGGAATCTCTGTCAGAGTCTCCGAATCTAACTCACCTTAGAATCGCAAGAAAATATAACCTCATAGATCCATCAGATCTAGTCTGCTTCGCTAATTCTTTTTCACATATCTTCGCAGGTGGATATGCTTCTGGCTATTATAGTTATAAATGGGCAGAAGTGCTTGAAGCTGATGCTTTCAGTCGTTTCCAAAACGAAGGTGTACTAAATCCCATAGTAGGAGCCGAATACAGAAAGAACATATTAGAGAAAGGAGACAGTGAAGCTCCCCTATCTCTATTTAAGGCTTTTATGGGCAGAGAACCAGATGAAGATGCCCTACTAAAAAGAATGGGACTTTAGGTCTCTTCTTCGTACATTTCAATGATTTCAAATTGATTGTTATACAAGTAAATTAGCATCTTGTCATTTTCAAGCAAAACCTTTCTGCACGCTAAATCACTTTTATAATTTTTAATATATAGAACTTGGTAACCATTTACATCTATCTCTATAATCGGAGATTTATTTGCAGCTTGATAGCAAGCAACTTTAGTGCCATTCTCTAAATTTAAATAACCTATTCGGTTACCACACTCGTCAGTTACTAAAGAACTGAAACATTCATCATCGGATTTATCTTTAAATAAATAT
>RFQS01000055.1 GCA_009924885.1 Pseudomonadota bacterium
ATGGGACGAAAACGCAGAAATTGAAGATTGGTAACAGTCCCTTAATTTAATTTTATGATAGACCTGCAACTTATTTTTATACTTTGTGCAGTAGTCTTGGTCTTGGTTTTCGCTAGGTATCTTCAGATGTTTTTTGAGGAATTAACTAAAGAAAAAAAGACGCTAGATGAGGCGGCTGATTTATTGTCAAAAGACTTTAAGAATTTATCTGTTAATGAATCTTTTAATCAAGAACGAGATCTTGGTTCTACTTTGAGTTTTGCACTTTTGCACATTTTGAAAAACATAGTAGCCTTGGAGGCTCAGCATAAAAAACTAGTGGATACTGGGATCTTTGATAAAAAACTACATAGCTCTAATTTAATTAGTCGAGTGAAAATAGATTACGAGTTAATTAATAATGATTTGCGTGACATTATGAATCAGGAAGCTGGAATGAACTTAGCTAAAGATTTTCAGATAATGATAGAGCATGTTAAGTATATAGATTTTACTTTTCAAGAATCAGGCTTAGTGCGAGATTATGTCATAGATAAATCTGATTTAATGGATATGAGGTTCACTGAGCTAAGATCGCTGGCTAATTTATTATTTTTAAAAAGTTTGAAACTGAATCCTCAGATAGTAAATGATGAAGCGATGAAGGTATTTATGAAAAAATATCCAGCTTATTTTAAAATCAAGGTTTGAGTAACCCAAACGATCGCTAGTTTTAACTAGAGGAAAGTCCGGGCACCGTAGGATCTAGGTAGCTGGTTAACGGCCAGTGCGTGTGAGCGTGAGGATAGTGCCACAGAAATATACCGCCATGCTTGTTATGGTAAGGGTGCAAAGGTGTGGTAAGAGCACACCAGCTAGGTTCGTGAGGACTTAGGCTCGGTAAACCCCGCTGAAGGTGCAAGGTAAGAACTATTAGGAGAAGATTTATGGATTCTAAGCCTTCTCTAGCTTGATCCCGCTTGAGCTTATAAGTAATTATAAGTCTAGATAGATGATCGTTTTAAACACAAAACCCGGCTTATGGGTTACTCTTTTTTTTATACATTAAGCATTTTTCAGCGGATCGCTTAATTTCTTAACGGCTTCTTAATTAAGTAAAAGTAGAATAATATTAAGTAAAAGTAGAACAATTAAAGGAGATAAATATGCCTCACCTTGTCAATTGTGATGAAGCAACTTTAAAGCACCTTCGTGAACTAAAGCCGAAGAGGAATAACGATACTGACGGGCCTAAAAAAATAAAATATGCATCTGAAGATGCAATAAATGGCTCAAAAGACCGTGCATTATCTCTAAAACAGAGATTGAAAATAAATGGCCCTGAAGTACCAGTACCATTGCCTGCACCTACTGGACAGGATCTTGCTGCTGCTGGTGGTGCTGATAGCGATGGAGATGCGACGATTTTTTATTCATTTTTGGCTGATAAGCAGGATGGGGAGCTGGAAAAGGCTGCTGTTCATGGAGAGGATGAACCTGCTTCAGTTTCAGTCGCGGACCAAGCCGAAGAGTCTGTGTTAGAGGCTGATGGAGATGATGAAGGTGAAAGTAAAAATAAAAATGTTGGTGCTAAGCCGCAGGACCCTTTAGGTTTAGATAAGCTTGGTTATACAAAAGAGCAAGTAGATGGTTGGCTAGCACAAGGCTATTCGGTTGCAGATATTAAAAATGGAGTCGCTGCTAGTGGTGAGAAAAATACTGAAGTAACTAATAAATTATCTAGTGAAATAGCTGCTGCATAAACTTTTTCTGGATCTTAATTTTTAAAATACTGATCCCATTTATTGTTTACTAGTTCTTTGGTTTCTGTTGACATTGTAATGAGATTTGGCCATTCGCGCTTAAATCCTTCACCTTCCCATTTGCGAGTCGCGTCTATGCCGACTTTTGATCCGAAGCCTTGGATTTGCGAAGCATGGTCAAGTATATCTAGAGGTCCTTTGCTGAAAAGAAAATCTCTCTGCGGCTCAGTATTCCCTAAAGCATGCATGGCTGCTAGTGAATAGTTCTGAATATCAACATCTTCATCGAAGACTATTACATATTTAGTCCAAGCAAGCTGGCCAGTCCCCCAGATGGTATTCATAATTTTAAAGGCGTGACCAGCATATTTTTTCTTAATACGAATTAATGCACAGTTGTGGAAAACTCCTTCCCAAGGGAGACTCATATCTAAAATTTCAGGACAAATTAACTGTAATAATGGTAGGAAAATACGTTCAGTCGCTTTACCTAAGTAGCAATCCTCTTGAGGTGGGATACCTACTACTGTAGTTACATAGATAGGATTTTTTCTGTGAGTAAGGGCGGTAAGGTGAAATTTAGGATATAGATCGGCTAGCGAGTAAAAGCCAGTATGATCTCCGAAAGGTCCCTCTGTGACGAGGTCTTCGCTTAGGTCGATATAACCTTCTAAAACTATCTCTGAGCTAGCTGGCACTTCGATGTCGATAGTTTTGCATTTAACTAGCTCTACTGGTTTATTGCGAATAAAGCCAGCTAGAAGCATTTCATCAATTCCTGGTGGTAGTGGTGCTGTGGCACAATAAGGAATCACGGGATCATTACCTATGGCGATGGCAATCTCCATGCGTTTCCCATATTTAAGCGTCTTGCTGTAATTAGAAGCTCCGTCATGGTGCTTGTGCCAGTGCATGCCAGTGGTAGTGTCATCAAATTTTTGTAAACGATACATGCCGACATTTCTGCCAGCTCCTAATTTATCGGGGTCTCTGGTAAACACTGAAGTGAGCGTAATAAATGGTCCACCATCTTCTGGCCAGCATTTAAGTATAGGAAGTTTATCTAGTAGTTTCTGTCCCTCTGTGCCTTTCAGTTTATGGGAGTCTTCAGCTAATATCACTACCTCTTGGCAAGCTGCCTTACTCACTTTCTTTGGGATGATGTGTCTAAGCTCGCTTAATTCTAAAAGTTTATCTAATTTATCTTTGAGTGTGAAAGGTAATTCTGGTTTAATGAGTGAGCGAATGCGCTCACCGATAGCATCGTAGCCACAAGGGTCACTGTCCACGCCTAAGCCCATTTCGAGGCGTTTATGAGAACCCATAAGGTTAATGAGAACTGGAATCTCGTAACCAAGCACATTCTCAAAGAGTAGAGCTTTGTTTTCACTGCCTAAGCTTTTAGAGACTCTATCTGTGATTTCAGTTATTTCAAGTTCTGAGGATACTTCGGTCTTAATGCGAATTAACTCACCAGCAGCTTCTACTTCGTCTAAATATTCTCTAAGATCTGAATAAGGAAAAGGCATTTATGCCCTAATTATAGATGAAGTTTCTAGTTAATTTTGCTAAGATTAGCCTTATGTCAGATTATTCATTCGACCTTTCTAACTCACATGGAGCTTCGGGTTCATCTTTCGTAGAGAAAGAAAAAACTTTTGTTGCGAAGGTCTTTAATTGGATGTTTTTAGGTCTTCTTGCTAGTGCTGCTGTGGCTTTCTTGATGTCAAGTAATCCTCTATTAATGAAGGCGCTTTATTCTAATAATTTAACTTTAATTGTTCTTGGTGTTGGTACTTTGGCTTTGGTGTGGAATCTTAGTGCAAATATACAGAAAATGTCTCCATCAATGGCGGCTGTGAATTTCTTTATTTATGCAGCTTTAAATGGGGTACTCTTAAGTTCTATCTTTATCATATATACGGCTCAATCGATTTTCTCTACATTCCTTATCGCTTCGACTACTTTTGGTATTACTGCTATTTATGGTGCTACTACTAAAAAGGACCTTACGAAGTTAGGGTCTTATTTGATAATGGGGCTGATTGGTCTTGTAATTACCTCTGTTGTTAATATGTTTTTGAATAGTACAGGACTTGCTAGTTTGATTAATTATGCAGGCGTCGTGCTTTTCGTGGGTTTAACTGCTTATGATATGCAGAAGATTAAAGAGCTTGGACAGACTCACGGCTATAATCCAAATTTTGCTATTTTATCAGCCTTGACTCTTTATTTAGATTTTGTTAATCTTTTTATCTACTTGTTGAGAATTCTTGGGGATAGAAGAGACAGATAGTCATTTTGAGTAGTTCCGGTGTTATATAGATTCTGGAATTTGCTTAACTTTAACATGCTATATCGCCTGAAATTATCTTGATCTGCTTTATTTAAAGCTGATATTTTGTAACATTTTTGTATATAATGTTAACGGTATAAAAGTTCCTCCGTGAGGCCCTGTGTCTCACTTTTTTTTTAGTTAGGGCTTATTTCATCTTATGTACAATATTGGAAAAAATTTAGTAGAAGCAGCCGAGCAGCTTGAAGCAGAAAAAAATATACCTAAGCAGACCTTTATCAGGGCTATATGTGATGCTATCGGTGGAGCGTATAAGAAAAAGATGGGACTGACTAATCAGGATAATATCGTGGTTCAGTACGATGAAGAAGCTGGTGAGATTGGTATATTTGCACCTAAGACTGTAGTGGCTGAGCTTACTGATGCAGCAAGAGAGATTTCGTTAAAAGAAGCTCAGGAATATATTCCTGACGTACTCGAAGGTGAGGTGCTTGAGTTAGATGTGACCCCAGAGGATTTTGCTGAATTTGGTAGAATAGCTGCTACGACAGCTAAGCAGATAATGACTCAGCGTATTCGTGAAGCTGAGAAATCTAATCTGAGAGATGAATTTAAGACTAGGCAAGGTACTACTATGGCAGGTATTATTAAGCGTATAGAGTACACTATTGCAGGTCAGCCTAATGTCGTTGTAGACTTAGGTAGCTTTGATGCTCAAATCCCTCTTAGATACCAGCTTTCAAAAGATACATATAAAGTTGGTTCTAGAATTAGAGTATTCATTCTGGAATACAGAGAAGATAGAAAAGTTCCTGTTATTGTGGCTTCTCATACTCACGAGAATTTAGTTAAAGAGTTATTTGAAATAGAAGTTCCAGAAATAGAGGATAAGACTGTAGAGATTAAGGCCGTCGCAAGAGAAGCTGGTCAGAGAACTAAAATTGCAGTAGCTTCTGTTAATGATGATGTAGATCCAGTTGGAGCTTGCATCGGTTCTAGAGGTTCTAGAATACAGAATATACTCTCAGAGCTTAAAAGTGAGAAGATAGATATAGTTAGATATTCAGAAGATCCAGTTAACTTTATTTCTAGTGCATTAAGTCCAGCTCAAGTATTAACGGTGGCTTTATTTGATGATGGTAAGGAAAAGAGAGCTGAGGTCACAGTGGCTTCAGATCAGTTAAGTTTAGCTATCGGCAGAGGCGGCCAAAACGTAAGAATGGCTGCTAGACTAACTGGCTGGAAGATTGATATTAAAGCTCAAGCTGTGGCGGCAGAGTTTCAGAACGATAGTCAAGATGAAGAGGAGGTGGAACGAGTTTAATTGCAAGAGAGAGGAGAAACGCTAAGACTTTGCGTAGCTTGCAGGCTAAAGAAAGATCGTCAAGAGATGTACCGATTTATTCAGCTTCAGCATAGCAAGGATCTAGTTTTTATGCCCAGTCGTTTTCAGTTTGGTAGATCTATGTACTTATGTAAATCTCTTGAATGTATAAATAAAATTAAAAGTATCAAGAGATACAAGCAGATCTATGAAATGATATTAAATATAGAAGGAGTCTATGACAGCTAAAGACAAAATAAGAATTTACGACCTTGCAAGAGACAGTGTTCCTGCCGCTATTACGGATGCACGAATCCAAAAGAAAATCCAATCGGAAATTACTAGGCGAATTCTAGAATGTGCTCCTAAATATGGTTCTTTCCCTAAGACGGCATCTAGTTGTATTGATGGTGCTGTTATACAAAATATTTTAGATGAAGTTAATATAAATTCTATTATCAATGAATTTGTTGGAGAAGTTTCTAGTAATGTTCTCGCTTCTGCAGGAGCTGTTCGTAGTTCATCTTCTTCTCATAGGTCTGTAGATAAGTCTGCTAAACCAGATGAAGAAATTGTTCAGAAAAAGAAATTAATTATAGTGCGAAGAATGGTAAGTACTCCAGATCCACTTTTGAGCGAGGATAAAGCACCTGAAGTTTCTTCTGTTAGTGATTCTTATGCTGAAATTAATAAAATGAAGACTGATAATATGGCTTTAGATGTTGTTCATGCAGCCAGTCTTCCTTCTTCTCAGGATGATGTTTCTGATTTAACGGAACCATCATCTGTAAATCAAGTTCCGACTGAAGACTCTAGTACTGCTGAATCAGAAGTCTTAAGTGATTTTGTAAATTCTTTATCAGTAAATAATTTACAAAAACCTTCCTTGGATAGAGCTACTAAATCCATAGACGACATTTCTAATGTTAGATCACTTTCTTTGAATCCTTCTGCAAATAGGCAAGCTACTCAACAGCAACAGCCATACAGGGTTGCTGCTCCAACTCTTAGAGTACAGGGTAAAAAAGGCTTGGGTAGAGCGAAGAAGACTACTGTTCAGGATAATAAATTTAATAAAAAGCTTAAATTTAAATCTCAAGAGCCGGAAGAAGAAGTTGTGAAAATATTTAATGTCGCAAATTCAATGACAGTTAGAGAACTTTCTCATAAAATAGAAATCCCTGAAACTCAGATCATTACTTATTTCTTTATGAGGAAGATCATTAAAACTGTTAATGACATTGTTGAGAAAGATTTAATCATCCAGTATTTAGAATCAATAGGTTATCTGGTTAGTACGGATGAAGAAGAGACTCTTACTAATGAAGAGCTAATCGATACGCTCAAGGAAGATGAAACAGAGGGTAATCTAATTACTAGACCACCAGTTGTTACAATTATGGGGCACGTAGACCATGGAAAAACTACATTGATTGATTGTTTACGCAATTATAGTCGTAAGATCGTGGATCAAGAGTTTGGTGGTATTACGCAGCATATTAATGCTTATCAAGTTACAGCTGAAGATTATGATGGTAATAAAAGAGTTATTACTTTTATAGATACTCCTGGTCATGAGGCTTTTACTGCGATGAGAAGGCGTGGAGCGAATATTACCGATATCGTAGTTTTGGTAGTGGCAGCTGATGATGGTATTAATACTCAAACGAAGGAATGTATTAAACATATCCGTGAAAGTAAAGTACCTTACTTGGTAGCTATTAATAAAATAGATAAACCAGATGCAAATATTGATAGGGTTTTAGCTCAGCTAGCTGATTACGGCATAGTAACAGAGCAGTATGGCGGACCTATTAGTTGTGCACAAATCAGTGCTCTTAAGAAACTTAATATAGCAGAGCTTTTAGAGAAGATCATACTTGTCGCAGATGCAGAGTTATCTGACGAAATTAGATCTAATCCTAATCGTCCTGCGGTAGGGTCTGTTATAGAAGCAGAGATGTCTCGTCATAAGGGTTCTATGGCGACTATTCTGGTTCAGAACGGGACTCTTAGAATAGGTGATTTTATTGCGGCTGGAGCTGTCTCTGGTAGAGTGAAAGCGATGTTTAATGAGAATAATGAAGCTTTAAAAACTGCTGGTCCATCTACGCCTCTTAAATTACTAGGTCTTTCCGGGGTACCTAAAGCTGGTGATCCGATTAAAGTTTATCCAAGTATTCAAGAAGCTAAGCGTGTCTCTGAGATTGAAAGAGAGAAGGAATTAGACGAGAAGAGATTTAAAGGCATATCTTCTTTCGCTTCTGAGATTAAGGAAGGACAAGCTAAGGAAATGAGAATTATCATTAAAGCTGATGTTCAGGGTTCTGCTGAGGCTATCGCTTCTGAACTTAATAAACTTTCTACTGAAGAAGTATTAGTGAAGCCAGTATTGTTTGAATCTGGTTCTATTACAGCTAATGATGTTCAGCTAGCAGAGGCAACAGGAGCTATGTTAGTAGGCTTTCACATCGGTACTGATTCGCAGACGGCGAAGCTTGCAGAGAAGCTAAAAGTTAAGATCAGGTCATATGAGGTTATTTATAAGCTGATAGAGGATGTAGGTAGAGCTGTGCTTGGCTTACATGAACCAGATTTAGAGCAGCGTGATCTAGGTCAAGCTGAAGTTCGTAGAATATTTACTATGGATAAGCGTAATATAGCAGGCTGTTATGTCCTTAATGGTGAAGTTACTAGAAATGAGAAAGCTAGAGTCTTACGTGATGGCGTGCAGATTTATGAAGGTAAGTTAGATTACTTGAAACGCTTTAAAGATGATGTTAAATCTGTAAAAGAAGGATTTGAGTGTGGTATTAGCTTTGAGAGATATAATGATCTTCAAGAAGGTGATGTGATTCTTTGCTACACGATCAAAGAAGTAGCGAGGACTGCTTAATCAGTAACTTGTAATTAAAGATTGGGGTAATAATTGAAGAAAGGATACGAAAGAAGAGAACGCGTTTCTAAAGCGATACAGAGAGAGGTCGCTAGAATGCTTTGGTCTAATGTAATTAAAGATGATAGATTATCTGCGATGGTTTCTATCATAGACGTGAATATGAGTCCGAGTCTATCTTCTGCTAGAATTTATTTCTCAATTATCGACTCTGATTTGATTGACGATATTGGTGTTCAAGCTGGAGCGAAAGCTGCTTTAGATGCACAGTCTGGTATGATCAGTGGTGAGCTTGCTAGGACGTTAAATTTGAAATATGCTCCTAGATTGCATTTCATTTACACTAAGTCTTTGAAAGACTCTGTTGAACTGATTAGTTTGATAGATAGAACTGTAGAATCTGATGAATCTAATAAATAATGGCTGATTTTGGTTTTTTAAATATACATAAGCCAGATGGTATGACTTCGCATGATGTCGTTGCAATTTTAAGAAAAAAACTCAATATTCGTAAAATAGGTCATAGTGGTACTTTGGACCCTTTTGCCGAGGGGGTTTTAGTTATCGCCATTTCTAGTGCTACTCGTTTAATACGTTTTTTGCCAGAAACTAAGGCTTATGAAGCTATAGTAGATTTAAGTAAGACCACTGATACTGACGATTTAACTGGTGAAACCTTAGAGGTTTTTAATCGCAATGCTGATGATCTTGATATTGAAACTATTAAAGCGAGCTTGTCTAAAATGACTGGCGAATTCGAGCAATTACCACCTCTATACAGTGCGATTAAAATTAATGGTAAAAAGCTTTATGAGATGATGCGTGCTGGGGAAAATCTTTCTTTACACGATGTACAGTTCAGAAAAGTAAAAGTAGACCAAATCACAGTTCTAGATTACAAGTATCCATTATTGCACCTTGAAATTAAGTGCCAAGCTGGTTTTTACGTCAGATCTCTTGCACGTGATTTAGGTGGCCATCTAATAAAACTGATTCGGACTGAATCTAATGGTCTTAAGATTGCAAGCTCATATAAGCTTGAGGATATTTCTAAAGAGACTTTTTCTGAGTATTTATTAGAACCTAGTTCTGTAATTACTATTCCTCGATTACAGTTTAATAAGGATGATTCTCTTGGTTTACAGCAAGGGAAATTTATTTCCTAT
This sequence comes from Pseudomonadota bacterium, assembly GCA_009924885.1. GTDB lineage: Bacteria > Cyanobacteriota > Vampirovibrionia > LMEP-6097 > LMEP-6097 > LMEP-6097. The sequence continues at coordinate 9,425 of RFQS01000055.1, forward strand.
AATAATTCTTCTAAAATAGCTTCCGAACTTATACAATGTATAGGAGAGTCTGGAGAATATTTAGGGGTGGCTGCTTTCTCTAATCTAGGTTCGGGAACACTAATTAAACCACAGGTAATAATCTAATGAGTGAAGCTTTAACTAAAATAGGTAGCCTTATTAAAAATAAGAGGACAGAACTTGGTCTCAGTGTAAAGGATCTTTCTGAAAAATCACGAGTAGGCTACAGTAATATCGTTAATATTGAAGAAGGTATACGTGATGAGCTGCCAGAAGACGCATGTTTAAATGGTTTTTTGAAAATACTTTTAAAAACACTTAAGCTTGATAACTATGACAAATTGTTGATTGATTATAATCTAGCTAGAGAATCACAGGAGTTTATTAATTTAAGTAATTCTGGTAGGCATATTAAGAAATTTCCAGAGAAGAATAATTTACAGAATAAATTAGATTCTAAGAAATTAGTTTATTTATTGGTGGCTTTTGTTTTTTTTGTCACTGTCTCTAATTCTTTTTTACAGAATGCTTCTAGAGTAAAGCAGGAGAAGAATGATGCTACTGCTATCCAGGAGAAAGCTTTAAATAAGCAAATTAAAAAGAAGCTTCAAAAAACAGAGAAGGAAGTAATTATAGAAGATAAAGTTGAGCTTGATGCTAAAAAAGAAGAGCTACTAAACTCCACTAGCAAAGGGCTTAGAAAGCTTAGTGTTAAAGTGAATGATGCAGCTTGGTTACAGATAGTTTCTGCGGAGACTGGTAAAGTTATTTTTGAGGGTGATGTAAAGCCTAATTCTGCAAATCTTGAATTTTCAGATAAAAAAGGTTTCGTATTATCTTCTGGTAACGCAGGAGCTTTAGAACTTAAGACAGATAACGGAGAATCACTGACTATCGGAAAGAAAGATGAGTTAGTTAAATGGTATTATCCAGACTCAGCTAAAGAATCTTATCAGGCAGCACGTAAAGAAAAAGAAGAATGATAAAAATAGATCCATATTTTAAGCCAATATTGATATCATCCTTAGTAATTATTACTTTAAATACCTTACTGTTACTGCCTTTCCTTTCCCCATTATTTACATATTTTATTGGTGGTTTTTTAGCTTCTTATCTTTTCAAATCCGAGATGAAAGATATTTATTATGAAATTAAAATGAAGGATGTATTTTTCTTAGGAGGTGCTACTGGTATAGTTTCTGGTTCTTTAATCGCTCTTGTGATTGCAGTGAAGCTTCAGAATGAGGATCTTAAAATGGTTATTCTTGAGATGATTAATAAACAATTGCAGATGAGTTCTAACGCTGAATATCCTTTATTGACTCAGCTTGAACCTAGTTTTTATATCATTACGACTGTTGTTAC
>RFQS01000056.1 GCA_009924885.1 Pseudomonadota bacterium
TTCATATTTTGAATCAATCGATCACCCAATCTACTTAGTGGATTTTCTAAGCCATTATCTTTTTGATAAGATTTTTCATCATTAATCATTTCAAGAAAACTAAGCTGCATCTCTCTTCTATTGAGAATCTTATATGTCAGTAAATTTGATAAGGTCATTAAATCGTCCCTCACTTCAGGATTTTGCCTAGCAGTTTCTCTCAAAGAAATCATCACTTCACTTAAATCATTTTCTCTAAAGCCATTGTCTTTTTGTGTAGCTAAAGTTTGAATTTCAGAATAAAGATTTGGATTATGGCTAGAGATATTTGAGCCTTGGGATAATATTAAATGCGCTTGCTCTTGTATAGCCTTAGTTAACTTGTCATTCTCTGTCTGAGCAAGATTCAGTTTTTCAGCAGCATTGACACTAAAACCCAATATTTGATAATCCTTCAATGTATCTGTTAGAAGTAATGCATTAAACCATTCAGTAATTTGGACTTGATCTATAATAGAAAGATTCATTTTAGAAGTATCTGTAAAATTTTTTGTTAAAAAGTCAGCCTGCCTTTCAGCAGCGAGTGTCTCTTGAAAAAGCTGAGTATCACCAGCTTTAGCAGTAGCACGTTCATGAACGAGAGATAAAATACCACCAGTAGTTTTATCACTGTCTAAAGCATCTAATGAAAGGTATTGAATAAAACCATTATCCTTCTCACCTAAACTCTTCTCAAATAAAGATCTTGTAAATATTGCTCCAAAACCTGAATTACCATTTTTTTCCCCAGTAAACGGAGAGGATAAAGTAAATGAAACTTGGTTCAAGATCGCTAAATTTTTAATAACATCATCATGACTATTAAGATATTCTTGTTTTTTCTCTTCCAACTTAGACTGAATTCTATTCAATAAATTTTGATCGACATTAACTTGAAAATCACCACCACTATGCTGAGCAGCCTGAGCTAGTAAAGAGTTTTTTTCTGAAGGATCTAAAACCTCTAAAAGTACTTTAGCCTCAACAGAATTCCTAGAGATAACAAGAAAACCATCCCCGTTTTTAAATGCACTTGATAGCTTAGCTTTAAGACTTGACAAATCTTCCACCTGAAAACCAATCCTCAAACCATTTTCAAATTTATCATGAAATAATTTTATAAAACCTTGCCTAGCTTTATCTTTCTCCGCTGGATCAACACTAACTTCAATCAACTCTGCTGCTTTCATTTTCCAATCAGAGCTTAAGTTAACTGGACATTCTTCTAGGAAAATAGTCTTAGCTACACGCGAAAGTTCTCTACCTAAAGCTTCTCTTGGATTTTGATCAGGAAGCAAGCCCAAAGAAGCCTCTGTTCCATGTATTTTCTCTGGACTCATCAAAGAATCTAAAACATCAGCAGGCTTAGCAAGAAACCTAGTTAATTCTTTAGCAATTTCTCCTTTCTGAAATTTTTGAGCAAGAATAAAACCCTCTTCTCCAGCACAACCATTCTTAAGTTTTTCTAAAAAATTCTCTAACTTCTCGCAAAGAGTCTCTTCCGCACCATGTTTCGACATTTCTGATAAAAATTTAGCCACTTTTTGATAACTCCCTAGTTCATCATCGGGACTAGCAGACACAAGAGCTTGAAAATTAATAAGATTTTTTTTATCGTTAGCTCCGAAGACTAAATAGTCTTTTTTATCGCTAGTAATAATTTGATTTAGTATCAACGATGCTACTGATTTAATACTTGGATCCTGATATTCTGAAGCTAAATAAGCAATATTGCTCATAGCTATATGATTTTTCTTAAAAGACTCTAAAGCAGTGCTTTTAAGATCAAAATTTAAAATACCAGTCAAAATCTCAGCTAATTCAACTTCAGAATAATTTTGAACAAAACCATTTTCATTAAATTTAAGACTTTCTAAAGTCGTAAGACGATCCTTAGTAGTGACCTCTGGGGATACCGCAGAATATTGATTAACAGTGAGCCTCTTTTCTAATCTTTCAGAATAGCCATCTGTACTTACTTGAGGTGATCTAACTCCTAACATTAACCTAAACCATTTTTCCTAGCATTTACCTAATAATATAAAGAAAAATGACTCCACTTTTTTATAAAGTATTAACTTATTTTCATTTGTAAAAGTTCTAAATGCTGTGGAATTAAAGGTTCTGTTTTTTGAATCGTCTCCAGTTCAGCTTTTCTTCTTTCTAGTACCATATCCTTTAAATCTGACATTTTTTTTCTTTCTTCAAGTAAATTAGCCACATCAAGATTTCCATCATAAAATTTTTGAATCTCGATTCTTAAGAACTCACTCGATTCAGGTCTATTTTCTAATATTTGAACTGCTGAAATAACTTCCTCAAGATCCTTATATAAAAAAAGGATTTTTAAAGTCTGTATTTTCATCCAGTCCTGAGTACTTTGAAGCCCTGCTAATAAAAGCCTAGCGACTGCTTTCCTCTGTTCTTCTGCCTTCTGTTTATCTTCTAAAGATTGACTAGCTAACATTAGCTTTAATTTTTGATTTAATATTCCTTGATTCATAATTATCCTTTTAAGCCATTAGCTCTCCCTGAATAGGTCTCTGAGCACTAAACTCCTTAAACATTCCACCTAATTCTTGTGCAAGATGTAAAAGATTTTGCATTAAAGCTGTAATAAATTCTCCAAATTCAACTCCACTATCTTGCTTAACAAATAAAACACTATCAGCAAATGGCTTCACAACTGCCTCGTGTATCTCTTCGGGTTCCACATATTTTAAAGCAACAGCTTTCTCTGTTAAATTACTTGCATAAAGACCTGTAAGATTAGCAAGCGAAGCCCCCTTCTCTTTTTCTAATTCTGCAAATATTGCTGTATCACCAGCGCATTGCCCAAGCTTAGCTTTTGTAAGTTCAAGACGAGAAGAAGCATCAGTGCATTCAAGTTTACTCTGGAAGTTGCTAAGCATAATTGACTGAGTCGATGTATCATCACTAAAATTAAGCATTCCGTCATTTAATTCTATGGAAGGAACATTGAAATGAAGAGGCAGAAATAATTTAGATAAACACTGATTTAGTGATTCCATATTTTTTCTATCTTTAGCTTGATATATTATCGAACCAGCTAGCAGTTCAGATTCGTTCGAATACGCCTGCTTATCGTCTTTTAAAAGCTTTTTGAGTTCCATTAAATCTTGCAGGAGATGAGACTGATCATCTCTTTGAGACGCTGCTAAAGCCACTTCATCAATGTGATTTAGATACTCTGCTATATCTTTTCTTGATCTACCTGCAAGATTAACCGAATGCACGTTCCCATCTTGATCCAGAACATTAGCATTTAGCAATCCTTGATTAATCGATCGAACTAATTTTTCGATTCTAATATTCTCCTGAGAAGAGTGTAATAAAGACTTACCTAATGCAGTAGCATTTTTATCATCAGTGTTCTTACCTAGTTCTAAAAAAGCACTAGAAGCCTCAACTAATCTAGAATAATCTAGATTCGGGTTGAAGACCACTGAAACAGTATCTAAAAGTTCTTGATGTTGCACTAATCTACTTTCTTGCTTATCTTTCTCAGTCAATAACTCTTGCTGACTGAATTTCATCTCAGCGTAACGATTCTTTAATTTATCTACAATTAGATACTCAATATGAGAATAAGAAAGAGGAGCAGCATTATCAGTTAAGATTGTCGCCACAGGCTTATTTACAAAGCCTTCACTAATTGGTGATAAAGCTGTGACCAAATCACCTCTCCTTTCATTATCTAATCCAGTAGCATTAAAAAGCTCAAACTGAAGTAAATTTTTCAAAGCCGAATTTCCAGTATACTTTTCTAAATTAGCAAAGAAAGCATTAATAGCTTTAATTTCTTTTTCAAACTCAAGCTTATGCTTTGCTAAATCCTTAGCATTAAGTGCTAAATCCTCTTGCACTATATCTAATCTTTCACTTACTGTTAAATTAGTACCGTCCCATCGCTGGTGGTGAGTCAAGGCTGCGCCCTCACCCTTATCCACTCTCAGAGACAATTGCTTTTCTTCATTTTTAAGAACTTGCTCTCTATGCTCTAACTCATACTGTTCATTAGTCCAGTGTTTTAAAGAAGAAAGAGCCCTGTCTTTCGCAGCATTAAAGTCTTCTGTAAATGGCTTAGCTTCTAGCATCTGATAAAAATAAGCCACTATTTTTGATTGAGGATTTTTATCTATTTCACTAAATTCTGGATCTTTCTTATGAGCTTGCATAAAAGCCTCTGGCATAGCCTTTAAAGCTAAGTCTGCATACTTACTTCTTAATTCCCTCATTAATTCTGGATGTTTAGCATTTCGTTCTTCAGCTTTATTACCATAGAAAAAATCTACTGGATCATCAAACATTTTATATAGCTCTTCAGCTATCAAGTTTTTAGCCCCAGTGACAACGCCAGATTCCCATAATCCACCAGCGACATGCTTCTTCAGTGCAGCATCCACTTTCTTCTCTAAAAGACCTTGACGCCCAGGAATCGCAGAAAATAACTTAGATATTAGTCCAGTCTCCTTTCCTAAATCAATATCTGTGAGCACTTCACTTAGTGCAGATAAATGAGCGGCCCCATCATCTGTTAATATATCTAGAATTAAAGAGCCATCCTTTAAGTTCCTTGTAACATCAAGAACATTCTTGAGCGTATTCTTAGCAGAAGCCCTAGTAAGCTCATCTAGATCAGCGTCTACTGAAATGTGCTTTAAATAAGATAAAATTTCTGCCGAATTTTTATCCTGAAAAATCATTCGAGGGGATTGATCAAAGTCATTTAAAGCTATTCTTAAAGCTTCTTCTGAATATTCTTTATAATTAAGAACGACTTTAGTCGCAGAATATGCGTCATTAGCAATTTGCCGATTAGTAGTTTTTTCTAAGCGCCTTTCTGCTAATGGTTTTAAAACGAGATGATCAACAACCCCGCAAACTCCTGCATATATTCCTCCTAATTTAGCACTAACCACTGATAAATCAATCCTCTACAGAATCCTAAATCATACAGAATCCTAAATCATACAGAATCCTAAAGATATAAAGTAAAGACACTAAGCAGTTTGATAGAGACGTAAAATTATGATCGAACAGCTTCAGTATCTAAGAAGAATTTCTCTATTAAGGACTGTGACTCCGTGCTCTTTTCAAGGCTTATAGATTGTCCAGTAAGTACGTCAATCGCCTTTCCTAATAAACTAGCAAGATCAGTCATAAAGCTAAGAGTTCTTGAACTTAAATATTGTTGAACCCCCTCGATCCCTGAGCTAAGCTTATAGTTACGGGTATTTTCAGGACTCAAATCCCTTGGATCAAATTCCGTCAGACCAAAAAAATCGACTAATGTACTTGGATCATTCGCCGGGACTCTATCTCTATAAGTATCTTGAAGCAAAAGCTGGTTCTTACGATTTTCTTGTACACCTAAATAACCTGATGCATTATCACCTAATTGAGGATTCGCAGTACCGCCTAAAATTTGGCGATAAGTTCTTTCATAACTCTTTATATGTTGATCTGCGGGTAATACATTGGGAATTAAAAAATTACTATATTTATTTTTTAAATCTTTTGCTGTCCTTCTTTTACCTTAGATAACATTTTAAGAAAATCAATAAAAGCTAATTTCTTTTCATGATCAGCAATTAGTCTATGCACTGGATTATTCAAATCTAATCCATCAAGCTTTTCAATCAGATTTTCATGCTTATCTGAATTGAACTGTTCAAGATCTGCATCAAAGCCCACGCTAACCAAAAGGCTGGTAACACTGTTACGACCAGCAACTTGCAGCCTAGGATCTTCAATTAGATGATCTAATTTTTTATAGAAAACACTCTCTAAATTAACCTCAGAAGCACTTGACTCAAAGACTTTCCTTTCAGCAAGCTGCTGAACAAAACTTTCCATCAATCCAGCAATCATGAGAGAATCAGTGCTACCCTGCTTCACATCATTTAAAATCATTCTAAATGAGCTAATAGCAGATGGGTTAAATACTTGAATACCACGAGCAATAGATTCATCCATAGCTTTATACGATCCTTGCAGATGTTTTATTTCAGCCTCAAGTCTTAGTCGACTTGTATCTAAAGATTTACGAATAGTCTCTGACTCTGACATACCTGACTCACAAACAAGAACAAGAGTTGGATTATTTTGCAGAATATTATTAAGCTGCTCATCTGTCATTTGATCCACGATATCGTTTATCTCAGTATCATTTTTAGCATGCAAGCCAGCATCTCGAACCAATTGACATGCATTGGAACCTTTCGCTTTAGCTGACTCAACAAGGGTTTCATTTTCTTTCTTAAGTATCTCACTAAATAAATCAGCTCCCTTAAGAGATTTGATGAGTAAAGATGAGCTTCCATCCAACGCACTCACTTTGACATTGATAAGATCAGTAGAATCTTTCTTTAAAAATTTATCTATATCAGCAGCAGGTATCTCATAAGCCAATTTACCTGCATTAATTTTATAAACCTGCTCACCAGCAGCATTAGCCCCTGCACTTAATTTCTTTTTCACAGTACCATCGCCATGTAACTCTAGCTTGCCATCAGTATTCGTAAAAGCCCATCTACTTAATAAGTTTTGTTCACTCAGTCGAGGGGGATTATTATATATATCCCCAGCATAATCTCTTACTGCCTTAACTAGTTGTTTCAATGCGACCTTCTTCGCATCAGTATCTAAGTCTTGAAGATTAACATTAAGAACCTCTATAGTCTTTTGATTCTGAGATAAGTTACCTAATTTCGCAAGATTACGATTAAGATTAATTAAGGCATCTCTATGATCCTGTAAAAAGCGCGCTGGTTCAGCAAAGCTCTCTAAAAATCTTTTAAGAGCTGCTTCTTTCAAGCTAGGATTATCACTATAACGCGATTCAGCTAAATCCATCATTGCAGCTGCTCTCTCTGTAAAATCATCGTTTAATTTCCCTTTGAATTTACTGAGTCGAGGGTCATTAATATTTATAATTCGATTAAAACCTTCACGACTAACATCTTCTTGAAATTGCTTTGCGACTTCTCTATCAATCTCTAAATAAGTTTTCTTTAAAGACTCATTACCGACCCCATTTGCATCAAGCTCTTTAATAATCGCAGATTTATCAAATACCAAAACCTCTCTTAGGCGGCTAAATAAATTATCAGCTAAAATTTGTCCCACTTGCCCACCACCTAAATTATCAACAATAGAATTTCTCACAGTTTCTGAAGATAATTTACTCAATGGAATTTCTTGAATCAAACCTAGAACAGCAGAAGCTTTTATAGATTCTGAGTCATTCATTAAAATAGTCTTCATGTGATTTATGGAGCTTGAAGATAGACCACCATCTTTGAAGATCGAGTTATCAACCACTGTATTTATAAGCGATTTAGAGAATTTTTGTAATTCAGCAAGATTTCCCTGAATATCAGCATTATCAGGATCAGCTTTATAAAAATTAATATCTAAAATTCTCTGTAATAAAAACTTAGCTTGAGAACCTTGATTAGTGTCTAGTAAAAACGAACCTACGCCATTTTGCTTAAAATCTTGCTCTAATTTAATAATAGATGCTTTCATTTTTGCAGTAGCCACATTATTAAGTTCTGTAACCTGCATGGCATCATGCATTAAGGATAAACTTAAGGGATTATCACTATCCCTATTTAATCTTTCGACATCAAAACCAGTTCCTTTACCGACCTTAAATCCCTCTATTCCATTATTAAGAACCTGATTACGAGATTGAGAATTAGCATTAATATCAATTAACTGAGCTTGCTTATTTTTATTAAGTGCTTCCAAGTCCGTCCTTCTTTGACGAGCAGTAGTAATCATATGAGCAGCTCCTAGAACTAAAGGCATATACTTATATAGACAGGTTTCGGTGACTTTTGATAAAGAAATGCCCATTAAAATTAAATTTGATTACCTAGCAAGCCGCCCAAGATTTCGCGTCTAAACCATTCTACAGTTGAATTCTTTGCTCACATTTTGTTTGTGCATTCTATAATCAGGCAGAATAAGGGTTTAAGTCTTTTTATGGCGGCTTGCTAGGTAATCAGAAAATTAAAGACTGAGATCCTATAAACAACGAAAGCCACTTTTAGAAGTGGCTTTCGTGTATTTCTTATATATCAATTATCAACTAAGGCTTATGGCTGAAATGCTGCGTGTAAACCATTATTAAAAGCATCATTCGAATCATCATGCTTAACCTTATCGACTAGTCCAGCTAAATAAGCAGATATGGCATCAGATCTATTACCCATGAAAAGTCCTGTAAAAACTTTAACCATCCTCTTCAGCAAGTTACTAGCATCTGGTCTAACTACACCACCTGAGCTATCGCCATTTTGCTCTACCGCTAATAGTTCATCAAAAGAATCATACTTACTCTTCCCTGCAGTAGAAAACTCCAGTTCACTAATTCTAGACTCAAAATTACTAGCAAGTTTATCTGCTTCCTTCGAGAATTTACTTATATCAGAACTACTTGGAAGAGTAATAATATTTCCATCAACTAATCTACCCTTAGCATTAACTACAGCTTGAGTTTGGGATCTATCAGTATTCAAACCATTAAGTACAGTTAACATGATTTTCTTTAAATTTACATCTCTTTCAGCTAGAGCTAAATCATCACCTTGATCTACTACCAACAATTTACGAATATCCTCGTCTGATATATTGAAAGCACCGTTAGCCTTTCCATTATCTTTAGTCTTTTGATAAAGATCAGCTGCAAAATCTATAAAATTAGCTATCGCATTTTCCTTACTCGCAGATGCTGGACTCTGACCAGTTATATGGTCTAAAATAGCCAAATCAGTCATCCCACTAGTTTTACCAAAGGAGACCTTAGACGCAATTGAGCTTAATTTTTGAGCTTGTTCGTTTTTAAGCATCGCGATCTGCGTGCCTTGTGCAGCCTGCTTAGACCCTATATAGTCAGTCATCTCTTGCGCCACACTCCCTAAACCACCGTTAGCAGAATTATCTGCCTCTAAAGCATCCTTTACCTTATCAGAGCCTATCTCACCAGACTGTGGATCACCATTAGTAATAAAACTATGAAAAGACTCTAATATTCTATGAGCAACAGAAGTTAAACCAGCCTTATTTAAACTGGAAACAACGGCATTTACGACATTATCAGAATCACGAGTAGCTTGTGCACTGAATTTATTATATTTATCATAATCCGCTTGAACAACTTTCAGTAAGTCATATCCTAATTGCTTACCTTCTTTGTCATTTCTTAGCTGAAAAGCTATCTCTGTAGTACCAGTCTCTGTAAGGACTTTATTTATTTTCCCTGCATCCACGAGGACGCTGCTAGCAGTAAGCCTAGAATCTGCGAGTTTTTGTAAATCTAGCTTACCATCCGTAAGAAAATTATTCAAATCATTTGCAACATCCTTGATACCAGTCAGATTACTTGCTGCTACACCCGTTGGACCTTCAACAAGCTTTTGCACGATTTGATCAAAGGCTTTAGATTCAGTGTCAATGACTTTATTAGCTGCCTCGATCTGCCCTAAGCGATCCTCATTAAGTAAAGCCTCAAGGAAGGCTTGCTTCGCATCCACCCTAGCTTGACTCTCGCCTCGTTGTGAAGTGATATTTGATATATCAGAGACCTTAACAAGCGTAGAAGAATTAATGACATTTGATATATCTTGGAGTTCTTGTTTATTCAGAGCTCTAGTCACACCACCGACAGTAAAACTTTGTTGAGCATCGCCAGTACAACTCTCTATTTTCTTAGCGATCTCAGACTGTAACTTAACCTTCGCCACAGAGTAATCTCGTGGAAGATTACCAAATCCTGTTTCAGCTGAATTTAGAGCAATTTTAAGTTGCTCTGCTGCTTTCACCTTTTTTGCAGACTGAAGAAGCATATCTTCGATTGATGTTTTCTTCTGCGAGTCACTCAAAGAAGCGACGGGTATAGCAACAGGAGTCACTTTACCAGCTTCACCACTAATTGCAGCTTGCAGATTTTTCTTCAGAGCCTTTGCATCAGCTGCCATCATCGCATATTTCTGAGGTTCATAAGCTAAATCTCTAACCGTTAGTACTAATTTCTCCTCAGCTTTAAAATCATTATCAATATAAAGGTCTTTTATAGTATCCACTAAACCTTTTAAAACTTGCGACTGATCTCTAAGAGTTTCAGTAGTTGTTGTACCACTAGCCGCTCTATAACTAATAGGTTTAGGAGTAAGCTTATTTACATTAGCACTAGAAAGCATCAAATCCTCAGCATTAGCCCAAACCTGTTTCCTCATTTCTTTGATAGATTTGACCACCGATGCACCAAGACTCTCTTCTAAATCATGATCTATAGGACCTTCTAAAATAGGACTAATAATCTCATGGATATTTTTCGCAAATTCTTTACCGATCTCCTTGTCACCAGCTATAGAAAATGCATCCTGAATTCGCTTATAGACATTTATAAATTCACCATTCTTTTCAGCGGGCTTCGCGAATTCCTTAGGACCTAAATTTCTCATTAGAGTTAAAGCCAAATTATACTTTCGTACATCATCTCTTGCATAGACTGGAGCTTGCATTCTTAAAACGAGATCTTTAGAAATAGTATCTAGCCTTCCAGACGATTTAGTGCTAGCTAACTGTTTACTTAATAAAGCGAAGGTTGAATTTTGAGCTTGTTTTAGC
>RFQS01000057.1 GCA_009924885.1 Pseudomonadota bacterium
TAGAGCCCAAGAATCAGTTAGCCAAAAAGGCTTTGCTTAAAATCAATAAGGTAAAAAAAACAGCTTCTAATTTTAATCAAAAATGTCTAAAAATTAATCTTGATTATGAAAATAAAAGTACAGAAGCCATTCGCTTCCTGTCTTTTAGATTAGTAGACAGCATGAATAAAGAATACTTTCCTGATGGTGACAGCTTTAAAGGCGGGCAGCTCGCAGAGCTGCCACAGACAGGGAATCTTGATCTCATTTACTGTGTAGATTTTTCTAAAGCTATTTATAATCTTGAGCTTAGGGGCGTGAATAGTTATGAGTTGTTAGCAACTGAAAGGGTTGTTTTATATTAAGGGCATGTACACGTCCATTAAGCTAAAATTTGCTCCAGGGCTGGAAATTGAGTAGACTGAACCTCTGAGACATAGGTTTTAAAAGCGTTTAACATATCCTCATACTGATGAGCATATCTTTTAACGAATTTGGGTTTAAATAAATTAAATCTACCGAGAAGATCGTCTGTGACTAAGACTTGACCTGTAGTATAAGAGCCTGCACCTATACCTATAGTAAAAGGCTTAATCGTATCTGTGATTAATTTAGCGATAGCCTCTGGAACCATCTCTAGCACTAATCCTATAACCCCATTCTCTTCTAAAGTTTTAGCCTCGCTGAGTAAAAGCTCTGCATTTGTTGTTAGTTTATTCTGTGTCGAAAACTTCTCAACACTCTGCGGTGTATAACCGATATGGCCTAAGATCTTGTAGCCAGAGTTTACTAGCTTAGAAATAAGCTCCAAGCTCTCTTGCTCAGCGTTTTCTATTTTTAGAGCATAAACACCAGCTTCAAAAAATTTTAAAGAATCTTCATAAGCTCCATTAACTCCTTTAGATACTGAGACATAAGGTAAATCACCTATTATCTTGGTATTTGGCGCACCTCGCTTCACGGCACGTGTACACATTAACATTTCATCTAAACTAACTTCTTGCGTAGTTTTATAACCAAGAAATACATTAGCTAAGCTGTCCCCAACGAGGATGTAATCCAGACCAGACTCCTCAAGTGCCCTTGCTGTATTAAAGTCATAAGCAGTAAGCATTGTAAGCTTGGACATAGAAATAATTATACTAAATTGCACGTTCGGCAATAGTGCCATGAGACTGCTTGCGGGACTAAATACTTAAGATGTACCCCAGTAGAGTCCTAACAGGAATTCCCGAAGCCCCCTTAGGAGACCAGTCCTGAGCATCCTCAAACCAACAAGGACCAGCTATGTCTATATGTAACCATGAAATCTGTTCTTCTGAACGAGGTTTTTTACCGATAAACTCTTTAATAAACAGTCCACCGTTCTGAGCACCAGCTTGACCGCCAGAACCAGCATTAATAAGGTCTGCGATGCTAGATTTTAATTTCTCTTTATATTCATCATAAAGAGGCAGCTGCCACATACGCTCACCCTGCTCTTCAGCAGAGGCTTTTACTCTTTCAAGTAAAGCTTGATCATTAGTCATTAAGCCTGCACACACATTCCCCAATGCCGTAATACAAGCACCTGTCAGCGTTGCGATATCTATAATCTCATCTGGATTTTTAGTTGACACATAAGCGACGGCGTCAGCTAAGGTTAACCTACCTTCTGCATCAGTGTTATTAACTTCGATAGTTTTACCATTCATCGCAGTGATCACATCACCTGGTCTATAGGCTTTGCCGCTAGGCATGTTTTCAGTAGCTGCAATAATGCCAGTAACCTGTACACCTGCTGGTTGAAGCTGAGAAATAGCAGTCATCACAGCTATAGTCGCTGCGGCACCAGACATATCTTCTTTCATCATTTCCATAGCTTTAGCGGGTTTAAGACTTAGTCCACCACTGTCGAAAGTCACTCCCTTACCTACTATCGCGATATGTTTTTTAATTTTCCCTTTAGGGACATAGCTTATCTCTATAAATTTAGGTGGCTCATCCGAACCAAGAGAGACCGCTAGGTAAGAACCCATTTTAAGCTTCTCGCAGTCAGCCTTTTCCAATACTTTAACTGTTAGGTTCTCTGCTTTAATCTTTTTAGCCTCTTTCGCTAAATAGCTAGGAGTCACTACACAAGCTGGTTCCCAAACTAAGTCTCTAGCTTTATTCGTCGCATTTGCGATTATTTCTGCTTTGGAAATCAGTTCTTTTTCTTTAGCTGAAGCCGTTTCAGAAAGAATAAGTACTTCTTCTAATTCTTTTTTATCTTTTTTGGGCTCAGTTTTATACTTCGTAAATTCATAATCGACAAGTATAGCTGTCTCCACAAGTAGAGCTAAATCTTTAACAGCCTTTATAGCAAAGCTTTTCAGTTTTTCTGCTTTAACTTTACGCACTAATGAAGCGATAGCTTTACGCTCATTCTTTTTATTGAAATCTTTTTCTTCACCAAGTCCTACTAAAATGATTTTTTTAGTATTCTGCATATCAAGATTAAATCTTTCTGCTGAATTGAGTTTTATAACTAAAGTCTCACCTGCTTTAAATTCAAATTCTTCTTCTCTGATTGAATCTGCAAGGTAGCCGTTTAACCTTTTATCAACACAGGTAAAAAGACTTGAAAGGCTAGGTTTTTTCTTATCCTGCTCAAACTCAGTAATTATAAGAGACTCTGCTGTAAAAGCAGATTTTTTTAAACTACCTAAAGACTTTTCTAAGTCTAACTTCTTAAGCGTAAATTTCATATATCTCGTATTATAAACTGCTTTTCAGCATTTTTCATTTATGCAAGAAGCTTTTTAATAATAGAAGTAGAAAATTTTTTGAATTACTGACAAAACGCCTAAGCCTTTTGGGTTCTTGAAGAATTCGAAAGAACCATTCTAATTTTAATTTAATAAAAAGTTTTGGTGCTCTGCTTAGCTTTCCTGCAAATATATCAAAGCTGCCACCTACGCCGATCATCACAGTATTTTTAAAGAGAGGTCTATATTTAGTAATTAACAATTCTTGTACTGGAGAACCTAATGCTACTAATAATAATTCAGGATTGAAATTAACTATTCTCTTAATGACACTTTCTTCCTGATTTTTTTCATAAAAACCATGTTCAAAGAGAAGTTCTTTACTGGAATTTAAATCAAAGACCCCAGCCTCACTGTTAAGAGACTTAGAACCATACTTAATGGTTAATAAATTTCTTAAAGAATCACTGACCGCCTTTTCTGCGCCAAGAAAAGCTATACGTGAATAATTATCAATCAGCTTCTCTGCTAGATCTATTCCAGCTATTTTTTTGATTTTCTGCTTTGCAAGAATTCTTGCAAATAAACAAATACTCTCACCGTCTGGAATTAAGAATTCAGCATCAGTAAGAATTTTTTTAAATTCTGGCATCTTCTCTGCAAGATTCAGGTGTTCCATGTTTAGGGTAATTATGTGAATATTAGAATCATTCTGAACAGTGCCTTCTATAGTCGTTCTAAAATCAGCATCCATGCTACCAAAATCACTGACAAGGTAATCTAATATTTTTATTTTATGCATTTAAAAGACTCTGAGGATTTTATTCGCCACAATGTCGCCAGATAGTATGTCTTCTCCTTGAATCGGAATGCTGAATGTACCAGATAGCTCGTTTCCTAATATTCGTATAAATTTATTTAAAGAGCTGTATTTCACCTTAATAATTTTAGTAGTTTCATTAGATCTTATTCTTACAGGGTTTTCGGAGAAGCTAATTAGGTTACCATAATCTGTAGAAAGATTGATGTAACGTGAACCTGAGCCGATTTTATCGATTCTTAGATTTATAGACTGTGCTTTACCTTCGGTAAGAAATATAACTTGATTAATAGCCTTACCACTTAACTCAAAATTAGCGGGTTCACTCTCACCTAAATTGATTTGTATATTATTAATGTTTTCCCCAGCGACAACATCTATTTTAAAAGCTTGGCTTAAAGCTGAATTTAAATCTATATCCTGTAAAACATCCTCACTGCCATTATAGAAAGATTTAGGAATGGAGCTTGGATTATCTGGTGGGTTATGCAGACCAACTGATGAACCTGAAGTGAAATCTGCTGCGATAGGCTCCACTTTTATTACGTAAGAACCAGGGCTTAGGTAAGGAAGCACGAAATTTCCCTGCCCTAGACCATCTACGTCGCTTGCAGATGTAACCATTTGCTGAAGAGGATTATTGATATTGTAAGCTATTATATTTGCTCCTAGTACAGCTTGGTTACCATTAATCAATCTGCCAGTAATAGTTCCAGAATTATTAACTATCTGATTTTTTGGATAAGCGATGTTTATTGAAGATATATCATCTCTTTGGAGATTTAATGTGGGATTGGCACTGATAGGGAACATAATGGGGAATGTATTTAGATTTAAATCGGGAGAACTTTCCCCAAGTGCAAATTTTTCATACTCGTCTATTTGTCCACCTTGACTGTGATCTAATCCGACCATATGTGCAAATTCGTGTAATATAGTGGATTTAAACTCATTTAACAGTGTATTTAGATCTACAACATCTGGGCGATTACTAAGTTTATAAAGATAGCCATTAATGAGAGACTGTGATTCGACTATGCCCGTAATTTGATTATTTTGCACACTGAAAAATCTAGCTGTAGCAAAGCCAAGGATATCATTCTCTGAGCCTGCTCCCAGTATGTCAATCAGTATTTTCCCTGAATCATCGAAGATAATAGGACTGTAGCCAAGGGGACCATCTGAAAAAAGTATAGAGTTGTAATTAGTTTCATCTACGTCAGAGGATATTAATCCATCACCATCTAGGCTGAAATCTAAACTAGATACGTTTTCCCAAGTATTCAGAACTTGATTTACACTATTCTGTAAAGTAGCACTGTCGAGATTTCCTAAAACGCCTCTATCTACCCTGTACTTTACTGTTGCAGTACCATTGTTAATTCTATAAGTAGGGAAAAATAATTTATTTGATGAACAGTCCTCTGGAACCAAATTTTGATCCAAGCAGACACCGAGCAAACCAGCAGCTTTAACAGGGTTAACCATGAAAAGACTGATACTAAGGAAGCTAATGATTAAAAGGTGCATGAGTGTTTAGTGGTCATTATAAAATTATTATTTATCTTTAGCATATGCATTATTTTTATTTTGCAAAAATCCCTGAAAAATATTATAATTGTTAATTCGAGGAAATTATGAACCAGCTTATTAAAGATATAGAATCTAAGCACCTTAAAGCGGAGCCACCTGTAATTAGAGTAGGAGATACTGTTAAGGTAGAAACGATTATTCAAGAAGCAAGTGGTAAAGAGCGCTCCCAGCATTTTGAAGGCTTGATCATAGCCAGAGCTGGTACTGGAGTTAATGAAACTTTCAGAGTAAGAAGAATATTTCAAGGTATCGGTATAGAAAGAACTTTCTTGGTTCACTCACCGAAAATCAGAGCAGTTAAAATTATCAGAAGTGGTAGAACTAGAAGAGCTAAGCTTTATTTCCTTTTATTGTTTCTGCTTGTTTTGTTTGGGCTAGCTCAGAAAAAATCGGCAGGCCTTTCAGAAAAAATCCTACAGATACAAAAACAAGTAATGATAGATAAAATTATAATTTGAATGAAAAAACAGACTGAAAAGAAAAAAGGCACTGCTGCTGGGCGTGCAAGTTCAAGGCTGAAGAGGACGAATGACCGCAGTGTACTGCGAGTACATGAGGATCATGAGGGCGATGAAAACGCAGAAATTGGAGTCCCGCAACAATGTCCAAAAACTTCTAGGCGTTTATTGGTATTTTTGGTATCTTTACTTGTTTTTGTATCTGTAGGATTTTTTCTGAAAGGCCTGCCGATTTTTTCTGAGCTAGCCCAAACAAAACAAGCAGAAACAATAAAAGGAAATAAACAGGAATTAGAAGTTAAAAAAGAAGAAAAAAACATTGATGCTAAAGATACAGCAGTTCTAAAGACTACTAAAGGTGATATTAAAATTAAACTATTTCTTAAAGAAGCTCCTATCACGGCTGGAAACTTTAAAGATCTTGTATCGAGAGGTTTTTATAATGGTGTAGTATTTCATAGAATAATTCCAGGTTTCGTGGTTCAGGGTGGTTGCCCACTTGGTACTGGTACTGGAAATTTTGTAGATCCAGAGACTAATAAAACTCGCTATGTGCCGATGGAGCAGACTAAATTTAAGCACGATAAGGCTGGAAGAGTAGCGATGGCTAGGACTTCTAATCCAGATAGTGCTAGCAGTCAGTTCTTTATCGATTTAGCTCCTTTGCCTAGCTTGAATCCAGGTGGTGTAGATCCTTATGGTTATGCGATATTTGGTGAAGTTATCGAAGGAATGGATGTAGTTAATAAAATAGTTAAAGAGAATGTTCCGTCTTTCCCTGGTGATGATGGTGCGAGTAATCCAGTCAAAATCACTTCTGCTGAGATGATCTAATGGCACTATTGCTGAACTTCAATTTCTGCGTTTTTGTCATCTATAATAAAGACTTATGTTTACTGGATTAATAGAGGAAACAGGTTTAGTTAGCTTTTTAGGATATTCTGGTACTAATTTAAAAATCAGTATCAGAGCTAAGCTTATCTTGGAAGATATCAAACTTGGTGATAGTATCGCGGTGAATGGTGTCTGCCTTACTGTAACAGAGTTCGATGCCGATTCTTTTTCTGTCACTGCGGTTAAGGAAACTTTAGAAGTTACTGCTTTAAGATATTTAAAAAATGGCGATCTTGTAAATTTAGAACGCTGTCTCAGAGCTCATGACAGATTAGGCGGTCATATAGTACAGGGACACGTAGACACCGTCGCTGAATGCATTGAGGTGCTAGATCAGTCTGGAAGCTACGACCTTTATTTTAGTATAGAGCCGAATTTCTCGAAATATATTATCAATAAAGGTTCCATCTGTATTTCTGGAATTAGTCTTACCGTCGTGAAGGTAGGCTCCATAAAAGAGTTTCAGGGCATTAATGAAAATATTTCAAAAGACTTAGATTATTTTTATGTAACTATAATTCCTGCAACTTGGGATAAAACAAACTTATCTCAAATTAAGGATGGTGCAAAAGTGAATATTGAAGTAGACGTACTTGCCAAATACTTAGAAAGGTTTATGGCAGCTGCAAAGCCGTAAGTACAGCTTGATTTATCAAGCTTATATGAGGACGACGAAAACGTAAACAATGGAGCTGTGCAGTTGTCTCCAATTACAGCTTGTGTATTGTGATCTATAAAAAAGAGTGGTGGGCAGAGCTGGATTCGAACCAGCGTAAGCGTAACGCTAACAGATTTACAGTCTGTCTCCTTTAGCCACTCGGACATCTGCCCGCAAAATTATCACAGAAAATAAATATTTACTAGCTGTGCTAATTTTCAGAATTTTAATAATAGCTTATTTTTAAGCCTTGTGGTTTAAGAAATTATGGAAGTGTAACAGTTTCTACTAAATCAAAACAATTACATAATCATAGCTTCTTCTTCACCTTCAGATCTAATCATGATCTGACCAGCTTCCTCAAGAGCTTTAATAATTTCAACTATCGCTGCTTGCGCTGCTGAAACGTCTTTCGCCATAACAGGCCCCATCATTTCAAGTTCATCTTTTAATAATGCAGCTGATTTCTCTGATATGTTTTTAAAGAATAGATCTCGAATGTCATCATCCGCACCTTTAAGTGCAAGAGGTAATCCTTTCATATCTATTTCTTTCATTAATGCCTGCATAGCTCTGTCGTCTAGTTTTACAATGTCCTCAAATACAAACATCAAGTTCCTGATATTGACTGCTAAGTTTTGGTCGATAATTTCTAAATCTTCGAGTATCTTCTTCTCAATATTTCTATCAAGCCTATTTAAGATTTCTGCAATAGCGTCAACGCCGCCAACATTTTGGCTAGATGAGGATTGGCTCATAACGGCTGCAAATCTTCTTTCCAAAGTCTTGTCAACAACACTTAAGATTTCTGGATTAGTTTTATCCATTTTCGCTAGTCTCAGTGAGCAATCAGACCTAATGTCTTCTGGTAAAAAAGCTAGAACTTTAGACGCTTTTTCTACAGGTAAATATGAAAGAACCAGAGAAATTACCTGAGAGTGTTCACCTTGTATAACTGCAACTATCTGCTCTGCATCAACCATTCGCAAGAATTCAAATGGCAGGCGATGAATGGTATTCGTCATTTTATCAAGTATATTAGAAGCCACTTCACGACCGTAAGCTTGTACCAGTATGTTTTCAGCTTTCTGAATACTACCGCTCATCTTACCTAATTGTAAGTTTAAGATATCGTATATTTCATCTAATAGATTGTATTGATCTTCTTCGCCGAGTACCCCTACCAAAGATATTTCCTTCGCTAGTGACACCACTAGGGTCGAATCATCTATGTTCTTGATAATTTTTGCAGCAGCACCTTCATCTAGGAGTAGCAGTAGTGCTGCTACTTTCATCCTATTGGTCCATGCTTTAATTTTATTAGCCTTGTAAGCCATAATCGGTAACTAGGGGTATTAAGCCCAGAATCCATAGTTTATATAACTAAAACTAAGCTTCTTTGGCTAATCTAATAGGAGTATCTCTCACCCTGTTATGATTGGAAGCAGTACTGAGGTTTAGATTATTTATATGAAGTTATTAGTTAACATAGTTTTTCTTTTTACGTTTTTCTCTTCGATACTAATTGGAGTATCAGCTGAATCATCTACAAAGCTAGCTCCAGAGCGGGCTTCTATCCCGCAGTTTCAAATAGTAAAAGTCTTAGAAGCTTCTCCTTTAGAAAGTGTCTCTGGTAGTTTAGATCAATTAATTAGTGCTAAAGAGCAGCAAGTTAAAGTCAGAGTACTGAGTGATGGACCACAAAAAAATACAGAATTATTTATCAATAATATAGTGCCAGACAATCTGGCTTTTGGCATAGTAGCTAAAAAAGATAAAGAATATATCATCTCTTTAGCAGATGATTCTGATGATGTTGCAATTATAGATTATCACCGTAAGCCTTATGTAATAGGTCTTTTTATCTTGTTTGTAATTTTAATTATTGGTTTTTCTGGTTTTAAAGGTTTTAAAGCTATTCTTTCTCTCTTTGTAACAGCTCTTTCGATAATATATATTCTAATACCCGCTATTAAAGAGGGTTATGATCCGATATTAGTAGGCATTTTTATTTCGGCGATAGCCACTGCCGTAACTGTAATTTCTATTGCAGGCTTCACGAAAAAAGCTTTTGCTGCGACCATCGGCAGTATTGGGGCGGTAGCTATCGCTGGTCTTACATCCTTTTTCGTTATCAAAGGAGCTCCCTTGAGTGGTCTTGCGAGCAATGAAGCACAGATCCTTTTAGCAAATAGCATGTATGGGGGTGTTAACAGTATGATGAATTTTCAAGGAATACTTTCAGCTGGGGTAATTATCGCAAGCTTAGGTGCCGCCATGGACGTAGCTGTATCTATTGCAAGTGCTACTCAGGAATTATATTTGACTGATATTAATCAGAGTTTTAATAATCTTTTCAAGCATGCGATGAATGTAGGTAAGGATATTATGGGTACCATGACTGATACGCTGATACTTGCCTATACTGGAGCATCTTTACCTTTATTCCTACTTTTAGAAAGCTATGAGCCGAAAGCCTTATTGCTAAACATGGAAATCATAGTCACGGAGCTCACTTCAGCCTTAGCTGGTAGTATCGGCATCATATTTGCTATTCCTTTGACTGCTATTATTTCAGTCTTTATGTATAAGGGGTTTAAGCGTTAAGGCTAAGCCGTTTTTTAGGTAAGGACTAAGAAATTAGCTAAAATGTAATTATGGATCAGAGTTTAGATCTTTCAGAAGAAGTAAAATCTTTTTATTTGGTGAGACATGGTGAGCTTAAAAACTCTGGTAAAGGGCGTGTACCAGATACTAATGATAAAGGCTTAAGCAGTGACGGTGTTTTAGAAGCAGAGTTAATTTCTAGTTTTTTCCATGATTTGAGAATTAGTGCTATTTTCTCTAGTCCTAATAATAGTGCTGTAGAGACTACTGACATCATTGCTAAAAATATAGGAGAACCAACCTTCTTTAAACATAGTGGGCTTACAGATAAACGTGAAGGCGAGTGGGCAGGTAAAACCTACTGGCAGATTAGGGAAGAAGATGCAAAGTCCTGGGAAAAATGGAGCAAAGACCCAATTAATTTCTGCCCGCCTAATGGGGAGAGCGTCAGGGATTTCGTTTCACGCGTGGGTCGTGCACTCAAAGATATTCGTACTAATTATGAAATTGGTGAAAAAATTATTCTTAGTACTCATGCGGGGGTAGTGAGGGCCATGTTAATACTTGCTTTAGATATACCTGTTGATAATTTTTTTCGTATAGATGTTCCACTGAGTTCAATTAGTAGGATAGATTGGTCTAATAGCTATGCCGTTGTGAAGTTCTTTTCACTCAGTGTTACTTCTAAGTCTTAAGGTGCGTGGAGCCGAACGAACAAGTTCAAGGCTGAGGACGACGAAAATGCAGAAATTGGAGTTCAGCTCCACGCCCTCCTGAATTCAGATCTGAAGTTAAATTTTTAATAATTCAAGCAAATTGTTAATTAGATTTCAGAGAGAAGTTTATCAAGAGAGATGGAATTTTTGCAAG
>RFQS01000058.1 GCA_009924885.1 Pseudomonadota bacterium
TATATCTACTATTAGCAGCTAAGTCTAATAAAGAAAAACATTGAATACTTATCACAGAGCTCCCTAGATAAAAATCATCTAATTTATAGATCAAATAAGTATACCATAATTGGATTATTAGATCATCCCTTACCAAAAAATAGCTGGAACTTGGTAAATTTTATCTGCAAGTTTTCTAACTTCACTCCCATTATTAATAATCAGACCGTAGGGGCTGGAAAATTCATCAATGAAATTTTTCAAATTAGTGATCTGTTCTTTTTTAAAACTGCTTCCAGATTTAATTTCTACTGGTATAAGTGCTTTTGGTGTTTCGATAATTAGGTCTATCTCTGCTCCATTCTGTGTTCTGTAGTAATATAGCTTGACTTGGCTGAATGTAAAGCGTAAGTTCTTGTGTAACTGTTCTATGATAAAGCTTTCCCAGATTAAACCGAAGTCTGGCCTACTTAGCATCTGTTCTATATTATTTAGTCTGTAAATATAATTAATTAGTAAAGTGTCTCTGAGATAGCCTTTCGGCATTTTAATTAATCTTTTTTTTGTACTTTTATCGAAGGCTCGTAATCTTGACCAGATAAAAGTTCCATCAGCTATTTCTAGGTAATTTTTTACTGTCGGTTCTGAGATGTCAAGTGAGCTTGCGAAGTTTGCATATTTAATGGTTTCAGAAGAGCTTTGAGCCAGCATCAAAATCAGCTTTTTATATTTATCTAACTCTAAGTTTGGGAATAAAGCACGAATATCTCTTTCAATGTAGGTTCTAATATAGTTTTCCTGCCAGACTTTGTAGTAATCATTATCATTTTTCCGCTTCAGAAAGGCTTCCGGGTAGAGACCATAGAGGCAGAATTCATGTAGCTCAGCTAAGTTATAGTGACTAGGAAGGCTTAGGAAGCTATCTGGATCATCTAAATTAGCATATATATTAGATAAAGGTCTTTCTAAGGCTTCATTCCAGGCAAGGCATGGTACATCTATGGTGGCGACTCTTCCTGCTAGGGATTCACTGATTTGGTGTAATAGTTCAGGAGAGCTAGATCCGCTTAAGAGAAAGCGGCCATTAACATCTCTGGCTTCATCGATTTTCACTCTTAGGGCTTTAAAAATATTAGGACAGAGCTGAGCTTCATCGATAACGAGTGGAGTAGTTTGGCTATCTAAGAATAATTTAGGATCGTTATTTATATAATCAAAGTCATTTAAATTCTCTAAATCATAAAATTTAGCAGTCGGGAGAATCTGTTTCAGAAGCGTGCTTTTCCCTACCTGCCTTGCTCCAAGTAGCACCACGCAAGGAAACATATCAAGATACTTTAGCGTCTTTTCTTTAAGGTTTCTGTTAAGCATATTTTAAATATACCAAGATAATCTAAATATGAACCTTGGATTATCTTGGTCTGTCTTGCTTTAAACTTACACGTTTGTGAGAAGTTACTCTAAAAGTATTTTCTATCTGTATTTTATTAATGTATATACAGTGTTAAATTCTTATAGTATAATAAAGTTTTAATATGGGACTTAGAGATTTTTTTAAGGCGAAGAGAAGTAGTAAATTCGCGGGTAAACCTACTGCTACTAGGACGAATATAACTGATGAGCAGATAGCTCAGAACTGGGTTCTCTGTGGCAGCTGTAAGGAAAGGATTTATAGAGAAGAGTTTGAGCTTAATCTGAATGTCTGTCATCATTGCGGGCATCATGATCGCTTGAATTTATCTCAAAGAATCTCATCGTTAGTAGATCGTGACACTTTTACGGAATTTTACTCTGAAGTCCAGTCTGCTGATCCATTAAGTTTTCACGATGGCCGTAAAAGTTATAAGGACAGTATTCAATCTGCTAAAAAACATACAGGTCTTAGTGATGCTATTTCTGTTGGTACTGCACAGATCTACGGTGCGAAAGTTGCTATTGCGATTATGAACTTCTCTTTCTTGGGTGGAAGTATGGGAAGCGTTGTTGGTGAGCGTTTCGTGCGTATAGTGCAGCTTGCTATTAAAGAGGGATTACCTTTTATCTGTCTGTCTAGTTCTGGTGGAGCAAGAATGCATGAAGGGATACTTAGTTTAATGCAGATGGCGAAAACTTCTGTGGCTCTTGCGGAGCTTTCTGAAGCTAAACTGCCATATATCTCTATTCTTACTGATCCTACTTATGGTGGCGTTTCTGCTAGTTATGCTTGCCTTGGTGATTATTTAATAGCTGAACCTAAGGCTAGAATTGGTTTTGCTGGAAGAAGAGTTATCGAAGAGACAGTGAAGGAGAAGCTGCCTGCTGATTTTCAATCTGCGGAATATTTATTAGAACACGGGCAGATAGATTTTATCGTCGAAAGAAAGAATCTGAAAAGTAGATTAGCTCAGTTACTGAAGATACATGGTTTCGATGTAAACGATGATTTCACCAGAGTTTCAGTGAAATCAGAAAATATTAAACTTAAGGATATTCCTCTTGAGTTTGAGAAGCCGCTTATTGCGATTCAAGCTGAGATGAATAATCTAGAAAGAAAAATAGCTAGCCCTGAGGAACAGGCTCTACTGAAAAATCTTAAAGATCAGTATGTTCAGGTAGAGAAGAATATATTTTCTAATCTAACGCCACTAGAGATTACTAGAGTTGCAAGACACCCTAATAGACCGAATATTGAGGACTATTTAACTCTAATGTGTGAAGAAGGTTCATGGATAGAGCTTCATGGTGACAGAGCTGGTACCGATGATGAAGCGATTATGACAGCTTTAGTTGAGTTAGAAGGTTTTTCTTTTATGGCTATCGGTATGCGTAAGGGCCGTAACATTAAACAGAATCAAGCTCGTAATTTTGGTATGCCTCAGCCAGAGGGCTACCGCAAAGCTAAGCGTATGATGGAACTCGCTAATAAATTCTCTTTACCGATAGTAACTTTTATTGACACGCCTGGCGCTTATCCAGGACTGAATGCTGAAGCGAATGGCCAGTCTATCGCTATCGCTGAAAATTTAAAAACCTTAGCTCAATTAACAGTCCCAGTAATCGCAATAGTTACAGGTGAAGGTGGTTCAGGTGGAGCACTTGCGATAGGTGTCGCGAACACTGTGCTGATGCTAGAGAATTCAGTCTATTCGGTAATTAGTCCAGAAGGCTGTTCTGCGATATTATGGAAAACTCGTGATAAAGCTGAGCAAGCTGCTCTTGCACTTAAAATTACAGCTAAAGACCTTATGCAGTTAGGTATAATCGATAGTATTATTTCTGAACCTATGGGTGGTGCTCATAGAGACTGGAAGACTACTGCTAATAATCTTCAGATAGTAATTCTAGAGCAGCTTAAAGAGATGTCTAAATATTCTCCAGCTCAGATTAAAAATATGCGTGCTAAAAAATTCTTAGCGTTTGGGGCTTATGAAGAAAAAATCTCTACGACTGCTTATGAGAAGAATGCAGTTTAGAATTAGGTAAGCAAGGTTAAGGATTATGCTTAGGAGATATAGATCTGTACTATTATTATTTGCTCTCATATTAGGCTTTTTATATTTTCTCTCTAAGAATGCTTTTGCTGCTACGCCAGCACTTCCTAATAAAAATTTAGAGATGATTCTAAATAAGCATTTCCCTGATTCATTCTCTGTGGCTAAAGTTCAGGATATTTTTCCTGTAGAATTAAATCCCTCTGAGAAAAAATTACCGAGGGCGCAGCAGTTAGAGCTGAGAAGTTATTATGCTTATGCTAGAAATGAGCTTGCGAAAATTTCTGGTGGTCAGTTTTTGCCTGCTGTATTTCAAGACTTTGATTTAGATGGTAAGAAGGATTACGCTGCTTTAGTCACTAATAAATCTACAGGTTCAGTCTCCTTAATGATAATAAATGAGGCTAAGGTGCTTTATCAGACTGAATTCCCTCATCATTACACTGAGCTTATGAGCCATGGTGCTTACCCACTTAGCGTTGTAGTCGGTAAGGAAATGAAAAAAGTTAATTCTCCATGTTTAAGACTGATTTCCATCGCTGGTCCACATGAATTTCTCTTTTTTGATAGAGCAAAGCATGATTGGGTTAGAATGAAAGCTAATGACGGGCACTAAGGTAGCTATAGTAAGTGGAAATAACGTTGGCTTAGGTCGAGTAATTACGGAGAGACTCCCTGAGATTGATTATCAGAAGCCTGAGATTATTAGAAGTAAAGATTATGATCTGAAAAATCCCGACTCGGCGACAAGACTAGTCAAGGAGACTGTTGAACGCTTTGGTGGCATTGATCTGCTGGTGAATAATGTCGGTAATTATATTAATAAACCGATAAGCGAGTTTAGCTTTGGGGAATGGGATGAAATGATCGCAAGTAATTTAAATTCAGCGTTCTACCTTTCACAGGCAGCTCTGCCCTATCTTCGTGAATCGAAGGGGCGTATTTTAAATATTGGCTTTGCGAGTATGGAGCGCTTAGATCCAGGGGTGAATGTCACTGCCTATCAAGCTGCTAAAACAGGGCTTCTAGTTATGACGCGTGGAATGGCTAAGGAAGAGGCGAATAACGGTGTTTTAATTAATATGCTGTCACCTGGCTATATGGAAAATACAGTCATGGACCCAGTTATGCCTAAAATGCCGTTAAATAGATTTGCGACTTTAGATGAAGCTGTCTCAGCAGCTTTCTTCTTGATTCAGAGTAATTATATTACTGGGCAGAATCTTGAACTTGCTGGTGGCTGGGGGCTTTAAAGTGAAGTCTGGCAGTGGTCTTTAAAGTAAGCTTAGTATTATTTCATCTGCCTTAGAGGCAGTAGCTTTAAGCGTCTCTCCACTAAGCAGAGCATCTACTGCTTTAATCGCAAAGCGATGAGCAAGTATTCTATCTTTAGCAGTAGGCGAGCCTCCACGCTGAATATGACCAAGCACGCAGGCTCTAAACTCGCTATTGGACTTCATTTCTCTGTGGTGCTGTTCTAGTAGTTGGGCGATTTTTTCAGCTCCACCTAACTCATTTCCTTCTGCGACTACAACTATGTCGTGACCACGTTTTCTAAGCGTGCAGACTATCGATTTTATATCTGTCTTTTCTTCAGGGACGGCGATAAAGGTAGCTCCAGAAGCTAGCCCCACTGCTTGAGCGATATCGCCGCAGTGCCTGCCCATAACTTCTACAATAAAATGCCTACTGTGAGAGTCTCCAGTGTCTCTAAGTTTATCTATGGCTTCTACAGCAGTGTTTACCGCGGTATCAAAGCCGATAGTTAAATCAGTGCCAGATACGTCATTATCAATAGTACCTGGTGAGCCGATTACTAAGCCTTGCCATTCACCAGTTTCTTTATTCGCAAATTCTTTTAAACCAGCATAGCTGCCATCACCGCCACAGCAAATAAGAGCATCTATTTCTTTATCGTTAAGATTTTTGGCTGCTTTTAATCTGCCTTCGTGCGTCATAAACTCTTGTGAGCGAGAGGTTTTTAAGATAGTACCACCAAGGTGAATCGTGTTGCAGACTGAATCATAGTTCATCTCAATCAATCTGTTCTCTATGAGACCTTGATAGCCTTCTAAAATACCAAAGACCCCTAATCCCTTTTCTATAGCGTATCTGGTGGCTGAGCGTATAAAAGCATTCATGCCTGGTGCGTCACCGCCGCTGGTCATGATGGCTATTTTCTTTATGGTTTTTGTCATTAAATTATATTCTCTAAGCCGTAAATTAACTGATTAATTTCTACAACCTTTCTCGCTGAAAGGGTTATACCTCGCATAAAGCAAGATCTATCTATGGAATTATGTTCGATGGTTAAAGTCTCACCAGTAGAGCCAAATATGACTTGTTGCTTCGCAACTAAGCCTGGGAGCCTTACACTATGAATAGGAATATCTTTATTGGTAGATTTCCCCATCATGTGTGCAGTCTTAATGGCTGTTCCAGAAGGCATGTCCACTTTTTTATCGTGATGTAATTCGATTATTTCGGCTTTTTTATAATATTTACTGGCTTCTACCGCAAATCTCATCATGAAAATAGCTCCTAGAGCGAAGTTTGGTGCAACTATCGCACCTATTTGATTTTTTTTAGCAAGTAAACTTAATTCTTTGAGATCTTCTTCACTAAGGCCAGTTGCACCGATAACTGGTCTCACACCATTTTTGAGAGCTAATAAAGAATTTTCAAAAACGCTATCTGGTGTGGTGAGTTCTACGAGTACATCTGCCTTCGCAGCTTGAACTAAGCCAGTTAAATCATCGGTTATATGGACGCCCATCTCTTCATAATTTTTCAGTAACTTAGGGTCTATATTTGAAGTGTCGCGTACTGTCCCTGCGACCAGCTCGAACTCATCTTTATGCTCGATGAAGGTGCGGATCGCTTCTGAACCCATTCTCCCAAGTGCTCCAGATACTATGACTTTGATTCTATTACTCATTCGTTTTTACCTAAAATAATTTCTTTAGTGCTTAAAGAAAGATCTATATATTTTAAATCAATTTTATCTTTAGTTAAGAGCTCTTCTATTTTTATTAAAGCCATGTCCAGCCTTTTAACTCTAGCAAGAGAGCGGTTACTTAATTTACCAATTTTATATTCGAAATGGTTTCCAGTAAGTCTAAGATTCTCACTAGGCCCGCAGTATATAGTATGGATCTTTTCATCAAAGCCTATAGAGGAGATAGCATTTTCTATATGCTGGATAATCGCATTTAAATTATGTAAATTCTCTTTAGTGTAGAAGCTTGACTTAGCGTATATCTTAGGAATAGTATCAGGGGACTGCTCCCGAACTCCAATTTCTGCGTTTTCGTCGTCCTCATGATCCTCATGATCCTCATGTACCTGCAGTACATTGCGGTCATTCGTCCTCCTCAGCCTTGAACTTGTACGTTTGTGAGCAGTCCCATCGTTTTTGAAGATTTTTTCAAGATAAGAGAATTTTTCTGGAGATATTTTATAACTAGTGCCTTTGGTATCGAAAATGATTCTCTCTTTCCCTAGATCTAAAACCGCTAATATCGGTATTTCCTTAATCAGAATGCGAATCTTGGTAAATGGCAGTAATATACCTTGGACTTTTACGTCTTGTACCAGAGGATTTTTTTTGAGCTCCTCTTTAATCCAACTGCGCTTTAAGCTCAGCAGAGACTGGTTCTTATACTCATCATTATTTAAGGCTTGCCTGATATCGCTTAAAGGAATTTTCTTTAAACCTATTATTTCAGTATGTTTCAGGGGATCACTGATAGGTTTAGTAAATAGATAAAAAATAAATATGGCTATGAGCAGCAGAGCTGCCGACACGATTGTTTTATCTCTCTTCATTGTAATATCCGATGAAACTTAATTTAGCAGGGCCTGTCATAAAAATAGAATTAGTAACTGAATCCCAGCGAATAAAGAGACTGCCACCTGGTAATCTGATTTCTATATCTGAGTCTTTTAGAGCTAGACCTTTTTCTATAGCTGCTATCGCAGTTGCACAGGCTCCCGTGCCACAGGCTTGAGTAAAGCCACAGCCACGCTCCCAGACTATAAGCTCAAAGACATTTTCTGAAACTTTTCTTGCAAATTCAACATTGGTTTTATTCGGGAAATTAGAGTGAAATTCTATAGTAGGCCCGTTTAAAGAAAAGTTTTGAAGTTTACCAGTATCTACTTCGTAAAACCCAATCGCGTGAGGGTTTCCCATGGAGACGAAATCATAATTAAAAGTAAAATCACCTTCTGAACTAGCATCGCTGACTTGAAGGCTAAGATTCCTGTTAATTTCTCTCGGTGGACCCATGTCTACCTTTACCATGTCATCATCTAGCAGGCTAACACCTATATCACCAGCGAGTGTCTCGATTTTAAACTCAGTTTCTTCAGCACTTAAGCCATGCTCATAAATATATTTAGCTGCACAGCGAATACCATTCCCGCACATTTCGCCGATAGATCCATCGGAGTTATAGTATCTCCACGATTTAATAGCGTTTTCAGAATTTTTAACATTATCTATAACGATCATGCCATCAGCACCTATGCCTAAGTGTCTGTCACAGATTTTCTTGCAGAGCTCCTGCTCAAATGACTTATCCTGAAAATCTAAGTGTGAGTTATTAATAATGACGAAGTCATTACCAAGTCCGTGCATTTTTTCAAAGGGTAAAAGAAAACTAGTTTTGGTTCTAAATTTTTCTTCAGCGATACTCATATAAGGAGCATTTTAGCAATAAAAATAGAACTATAATCATGAAATGCTTTTAGACGAATTGAGCGAAGAACAAAAAAAAGCTGTTACTCAGTCTGGGAATGTCTTATTAACTGCCTGTCCTGGTTCTGGTAAAACTCGGGTGATAGTTTATAAACTTGCTTATGTACTAGCAAACGCGGAAATTGGAGTTTGGGAGCAGTCCCGCAAGATGGTTCTTGCTTTGACTTTCACTGTAAGAGCCGCTGAAGAAATGGGGAAACGCCTCTCTGCTATGGATATAGATACTAGTAGGATTTGGGCTGGTACTATACATGCCTTTTGTTTAAAGTGGATATTTGAGCCTTATCATCAGCAGCTTTCAGAGTTGAAGGCTGGTTTTAAAATCGCGGATGAAGACTTCTGTAAAGATTTAGTCACGAGGCTTAAGGAAAAATATCGTATTAACCCAGCTGAATCAATTAATTTAAAATTTGATAGATTCGGGCAGCCTCTAGAAAAGGGTTCTAAGTTTACTGATATTTTAAGCGAATATCATAAGACTTTAAAACAGAAGAATCTTATAGACTTTGATCTTCTACTTTTTTATTCTTATAGAATCCTTTTACAGTCTAAAGAACTTACTTTAAAACTTGCAGGTATTTTTGAACTGATCTGTGTAGATGAGTATCAAGATACACAGGATCTACAGTACGGGATTATCTCACTCTTGGTAAAAGCTAATCCCAGTAAAACTTCTGTATTTTTCGTAGGTGACGTGGATCAGGCTATTTATAAGTCACTAGGTGGTATCGCTAAAACCCATTCTGAGATTAGGGGTGAGCTTGGTGGCATGCCACTTAAGGCATTAAATTTAAGTGCGAATTACAGATCCAGCCAGAGAATTATAGATTTTTATATGAATTTTCAGCAGCAGAATATAAAAATTAAAGGTCTCGGTAAATACGCTAAGGAAAAGGCTTTAGTTAGCTTGAATAGAGATATCCATCATGCTGACATAGTTCCAGAGATAGTACGTTTAATTAAATTAAGCCTATCTAAAGGCATTCCTGAAAATGAGATCTGTGTTTTAGTGCCGCAGTGGTGGCTCGTTACCTCTATCTCTAAACAGCTAATGAAATTACTCCCTGAATGCCACTTCTCTAGCTCGATTGCAAGGAAAACTGCTTCAAGTATTATAGTAAACACTTGCATGGGGGTTAAAGGTGAAGAGTTTGAAACAGTAATCGCCTACGGGCTTTTAAGAGGTTATGTGCCGCATTGGTCAGCGATTATCTCTGGTGATGAAAGGGAAACTTCGCAGA
Source organism: Pseudomonadota bacterium (assembly GCA_009924885.1). Taxonomy (GTDB): domain Bacteria; phylum Cyanobacteriota; class Vampirovibrionia; order LMEP-6097; family LMEP-6097; genus LMEP-6097. The sequence goes on from RFQS01000058.1 coordinate 9,453, forward strand.
GACTGCTCTATGTGATAGCTTCACGTGCGAAATTGAATTTACATTTAATTGCCGAGCGTGGGCGTGTGACTAATAATGGGAAGCCTTATGAGATTAATTTGGAGTTGGATGAGGTGGGTTTCACCTATGACTTGGTTTGACTTTGCCCTAAGCGCTTGCCTTCGCTACGCCCCACGCGTAGCGTGGGTCCCCAAGCTCGCTCTTGCAAGTACTTAGGGCAAAGTCTTTTTGTGGTGAGGGGGACTGAAATGATATTCTGGAATAAGATTTGTTTGTGGAGAAAAATAAAGTTAAGGAAATTAGTATTCTGCTTGGTGCAGGGTTTTCAAAATCTTTGGCTGATTTGCCTTTGGCTGAAGCATTATCATCAGAAGTCTTAGAAGCATTAAAGGCAAAGCTTGAGCTTCAGGAAGAGTTTAAAAACGTAGAAGGTAGAAATTTTAATTATGAAAAATTTGCTCAGTATTTAGAAAGTACTTACGATCAGGATCGTTTAGCGAAAGAATTAAAGCTTAATTTCTCTAGTCTAAATAATAACGATTTTACGAAGACTAATCTCTGTAAGCAGATTTTATATGAAACTTTATTAAAGAAATTACTTAGGGTGAACTATGGTAAAAAATTTAAACAAAGGCAGGAAAGTTTTGTTGATTTAATCACAAAGCTTTTAGCAGAGGGTTACAAGCTTCATTTTTTTGATTTAAATCATGATTTACTTTTAGAGAAGCTTTTTCAAGATAAGTCTTTAGAAGTAGAGAATTTTTTCAAGATCCATGATGAGTTCGAGTCCCATAGAGTATATATTCAACTTGAAGATTCTAGCTCTCAGATGTCTTCAGAGAATAAGTTTAGTCCAAGAAAAAAGGAAATTAGAGAACAAGGAATATGGTTCTATCAGTCTGAAGATCAAATTTCTAACACTCAAGGTGATTCTAATAATAAACAGATCTTTCACTATAAACCTCATGGAGCTTTGAATTTTCTGATTACCCATTAAGCCGCCCCTAATTTAATTCTATTTAAAGTAAGAGGCTTGAAGTAATTAACGGAGACATAGAGGAAGCGATCTAAAATTGC
>RFQS01000059.1 GCA_009924885.1 Pseudomonadota bacterium
TCTCTTTTACCATTCCTCTATTGAGACATGACTTTACAGATTTAGACAGACTTACATCTGTATGGATTTTTGAAATATTTTAGAATGAGACAGCCCTGAAGATCTCATGCAGGTTTTAAGCAAATACATGTTTAAAGATACTGGAAAATCTAAGAACATAATCGAATCAATAGCTAACACTTTAACTGATCACACTAAACATAGTGCACATGATAAAGGTATTAGTATTGATGAGGCTACAGCAATGGGTCTTAAAATTGTAGATTTTTCTGAAAACAATGAGTTAGAAGATTTGATTTTAAGTATCTATCATTTGATGTCTATAATATTTAATACTCATGGCACTAGTAAGATTATTTTCAATAATAAATCAAAGATATATGCTTACTAAATAATCAGCCTTTATTCTCTCAATCTAAACAAGCTACTATAAAAGAATGGAAACGATAGAGAAATTAGATGGTAAAACTCTAAACCTAGTCAAAGAGAACATTTCAGCTTTAAAATCACTATTCCCTGAAGCTTTCAGTGAAGAAAAAATCGACTTCGATAAATTACGTTTACTCTTAGGCGATGAAGTGGAGACCAGCAGCGAGAAATACAGCTTTAACTGGCATGGTAAATCTGAAGCTATAAAACTAGCATTAAAACAGAGTTCTGGCACATTAAAACCTTGCGTAAAAGACAGTAAGAACTGGGACACGACGAAAAACCTTTATATAGAGGGAGATAACTTAGAAGTACTGAGAATACTTCAAGGAGCTTATCAGAATAAAGTAAAGATGATCTATATAGACCCGCCTTATAACACTGGTAAGGACTTCGTTTATAAAGATAGCTTTAAGGATAATATTAAAAACTATAAAGAACAGGTGCAGGAGACTGGGAAAGCCAATCCAGAAACGGCTGGTAGATATCATACTAACTGGCTTAACATGATGTATCCACGCCTGAAACTTGCTCGTAATTTACTTAAAGATGATGGAGTGATATTTATTTCTATAGATGATCATGAGGTTCATAATCTGAGAAAGATTTGTGATGAGATTTTTGGGGAGGAGAATTTTATAGGATGCTTTATTTGGAAAAGAAGAGTATCCTCTGCAATGTCTGAGAATAATATTTCTACAGACCATGAATATGTCACTGTTTATCAAAAGAGCTTCTCCAGTTTTTCAGGTCTTGCAAAAGATTTTAATAAATATACAAATCCAGACAATGATCAAAGAGGTCCTTGGATTGCAGACAATCTCACCGTTGGCATGACGGCTTCAATGCGTCCAAATCAAGCCTATAATTTAATTGTCCCTGAAACTAAAATTTCTTACCCCTACAATCCGAATCGTGTATGGGCTTATATCCCTTCTTCTATGGATCAACTTATAGCCAAAGGCAGGATTATATTCCCCAAAGATAATTCTAAATATTACTATGACTGGTTTATTAGAAGATAAAGTATTATTCAGTGATTTAAAGAAGATCATCGATTCTTCACGTGAAAATGTCGCTAGGACTATTAATTCTGAGATAACTTTACTTTACTGGAAAATAGGGGAGCGAATTAATACGGAGATTCTTCAAGAAAAGAGGGCGGAGTATGGAAAACAGATTCTTAAAGAATTAGCTAAATCACTTACTTTTCACTATGGAAGCGGCTGGAGTGAGAGACACTTAAGATACTGTATTCAACTATCAGAGATTTTCCCAGAGCTTAAGATTTTGCATACAGTGTGTGCAAAATTAACCTGGTCACATCTTAAAATTCTTATTAATATAGGTGATAGCTTAAAACGAGACTTCTATATAGAAATCTGCCAAATCGAAGGCTGGAGCGTAAGGCAGCTTAAAGAGAGAATAGACTCTATGCTCTATGAAAGAACAGCTATATCGAAAGATTTAGAATCAGCTATCATCGCAGAGCTTCAGAGCTTTATCTCAGAATTAGGCAGCGATTTTGCATTTCTCGCTAGACAAAAAAGAATTAGCATAGATTCTCGTGATTACTATATTGACCTACTTTTCTACCATCGCAGATTAAGATCTTTAGTAGTTATTGATTTGAAATTAGGTGAATTCGAAGCAGCATATAAAGGGCAGATGGAACTTTACCTTAGATATCTAGAAAAATATGAAATGTTAGACGGTGAAAATTCACCTATAGGCTTGATTTTATGTGCTGGTAAAAATGAAGAGCATATAGAGTTATTACAGCTAGATCAGACTAACATTAAAGTGAATATATAACCCAGCTCCCAGAAAAAAAGCTACTTCAAGAAAAATTACATAAATCCCTAGAACTCGCTCGCAATAAGTTTCTTATCGCAGAATTAAATAAAGAAGGAAATTAAAAATGCTAAAACTCATCTTTGACGCAGATCAGGAATACCAAGAAAAAGCTATACAGTCTGTTCTAGATTTATTTACTGGTGCAGAGAGGGGAGTATCTCATTTTAGCTTTATAAGCTCTTCTAGAGAGCTTACTGACACTGTAACAGATCTAGGTTATGCTAACAGATTAGATCTTATCCCTGATGATATTTATAAAAACACTTTAAAAGTTCAGGATAAAAACTCTTTAGATAGAAGTTCTAAACTTTTCGATAATACTTATGAGATCCCAAACTTCTCTATAGAAATGGAAACTGGGACAGGAAAGACTTATGTCTACACTCGCAGCATACTAGAACTTAATGCTAGATATGGTTTCACTAAATTCACTATAGTAGTACCCAGTATCGCAATTAAAGAGGGCGTGAAGAAATCATTAGATATTACTAGGGATCACTTTAAAGCACTCTACCCGCAGTCTAACTATAATGCTTTTAGCTACGGCTCCTCTAATCTTCAATCGGTGAAACAGTTTGCGACTAGTAATAATATAGAAATTATGATTATTAATATCGCTTCTTTTAACAAAGATACTAATATTATTAATCAAGAATATGATAAATTCGATGGAAGAAAACCCTTAGAATTTATCAGAGACACTAGGCCTGTAGTTATCATAGATGAGCCACAGTCCGTGGATAATACAGAGAAATCCCAGAATTCGATTAAGTCACTAAATCCTTTATTTATACTGCGTTATTCAGCGACTCACAGGGAAACTTACAATTTAATTTATCGCTTAGGACCCATAGAAGCCTATAACACTGGCTTAGTAAAAGGCATAGAGGTTCTATCTATTAGCGGTGATGGCAGAAAAGTAGCTCCTATTGAGCTTATCAGTACGTCAGATAAAAATGGCTATTCAGCTAAAATTAAAATTAATGTTTTAAACCCTAAAACTGCTGCTAAAGAAGCTAAAACTATAAGCGTAAATAATCATAAGCGAAATAGCCTCTTTACTTTAAGCCAAGAAAACTCAGAGTATAAAAATCTTTTTATAAGCGATATCTGCACTCAAACAGATAATGAATTTATCGTCATTAACGAGCAAACTGTCATCAGAAAAGGAGTTCAGGAAAAAGAAGACTTAGATAACATTAGAGTACAGATTAATGCGACTATAGAAACTCATTTAAAGAAAGAAGCCGTATTACTTAAGCAAGGCATTAAAGTTCTATCATTAATTTTCATAGATGAAGTAAAAAAATATCGTTCAGAAGATGCTTCTAATGGTGAATATATAAAGCTTTTCCAAGAAGAGTATTTAAAACTTATAAATAAACCTGCTCTAAGAGAGCTGTTTACCGAACATACTGATTATGAAAAGCAGTTAAAAGCTTTTGCACTAACAGATGACACAGATAAAGTCCATCGAGGCTATTTTTCACAAGATAAAAAGGATTCAAAGATACTAAGGGAGACACTAAGGACGATGAAAGTACTTATGATCTCATTATGAAAAATAAAGAAAAGTTATTAACTATAGACCCTAATGATAAAGATGCTCATGTCAGATTTATATTCTCACACTCCGCTCTAAAAGAGGGCTGGGACAATCCTAATATTTTCCAAATCTGTACTTTAATTTCTAATAAAAACACCCTAACTAAACGCCAGAAAATAGGTAGGGGACTCAGACTCGCTGTAAATCAAGCTGGTGAAAGGATTAAAGATAGAAATATAAACATACTTACAGTAGTCGCGAATGAAAGCTATGAAGATTTCGCTAGAACTCTTCAGAAGGAACTTGAAGAAGATACTAATACTAAGTTTGGAGTTATAGAAAATAGATTATTTGAACATTTAACTCTTAATCTAAATGGTGAAAGTCACTCTCTAAGCTATTCTGATTCTTTAAAGATAGTATCTTTTTTCAAAGAGAAAAAACTAATTGATAAAAATGGAAAACCAAATCCAGACTTTAAGCAAGCTATAGCGAATAAAATTATAGATTTGCCTGAAGAGTTTAAAGCTTATGCTGGGCTAATTATAGACAGAATAGAATCTACTCAAAAATCTTTACCTATCGCTAATGCAAGTGAAAAAGTTCAAGTAAAACTTAATAGACAGATCTATCTAAATGAAGATTTCAAAGAATTATGGGACAAGATTAAATATAAAACTGTTTACAGGTTTAACTTTGATGAAGAAAATTTTTTAAATAACTGCAAGGAAGCTATAAAAAATATGCCCAAAATTAAAGAAACGCCTATTATAGCTAGGTGGGTGGACTTACAGATTGAGCAGAAAGGAATAAGTCATAATGACCCTAAACTCACTAGAGAATTTTATGTTAGTGAATATCATCAAGGCAATTTACCAGATTTAATTTCTGAAATCGAAGCAGCGACAAGATTAAAGAAATCATCGATCATTGATCTGTTAATAGAATCTAATCGCTTAGATGAATTTAAAATTAATCCTAATGAATTTATTCAGCAGATAGTTAAAGTACTTAATGATGTGAAGAGAGGCATCGTTAATAATGCAAATGGTATTAAATATGAAAGAATAGGTGATGAATACTGGTCTCAGAAACTATTTGAAGAGGATGATGAGAAAAATATAATAGCTTATCTAAACAAAAATGCCATAGAAGCCAAATCTGGAAACTGTTTACACAATTACGTTAAATACGATTCTGGCATAGAATCTAAATTTGCAGAACGTTTAATGAGTGATCCAGACATAAAGCTCTTTGCGAAAATACCAGATTGGTTTAAGATTAATACTCCAGTTGGTACTTACAACCCAGACTGGTTAATACTTTTAAATTACAATGGTGAGGAGAAATTATACTTTATTGTAGAGACTAAGGGTAAACTTGATAATCTTGATTTAGATTTAAAAGGCCTAGAAAGAGCTAAAATAGCTTGTGCCAAAGAGCATTTTAAAGCTTTAAATACGGGGATTAGCTTTAACACTGCTGATGATTATGATGAGTGGAGAAAAAAACATTAAAGCCGCTTGTATACAAATGTGCAGCTCTACAGAAGTAGAGATAAATATCAAATCAGCAGTATCTTTTATCACCGAAGCAGCCAAACAAGGTGCTGAACTAATTATTACGCCTGAAATGACTACCTTGCTAGAACGCAATAGCGAAGGTTTATTTGAAAAAGTCAAAACAGAAGATGAGGATATTTCTTTAGCTATTTTCTCAAAGCTCGCAGCAGAGCTTCACGTAGATCTAGTAATCGGTTCTATTCCGATTAAAATTTCTGCACAAAAATGTGCAAACCGAAGTTACTTTATAACTCATAACGGTAGAGTAACCGCCCATTACGATAAGATACATATGTTTGACGTACAACTAGCAGCTAGAGAGGTTTACAAAGAGTCTAAGAATTTTCAAGCTGGGGATAAAGCGGTTATCATTGAGACAGAAGCATATAATTTAGGCTTAAGCATTTGTTACGATCTAAGATTTCCAGAATTATTTAGGGATCTAGCCTTAAATGGTGCTGAAATTATAAGCGTTCCAGCAGCCTTTACAGTTCCTACTGGAAAAGCACACTGGCACACACTCCTAAGGGCTAGAGCGATAGAGACGGGCTGTTTCATCTTAGCAGCAGCACAAAATGGAAGCCATGAAGATGGCAGAGAGACCTACGGGCATTCTTCAATCGTTAATCCATGGGGAGAAGTAATAGCAGAAAAGGAGTCTGGAACTGGGTTTATTATGGCAGAGCTAGATTTAGAATTAGTAGAGGAAGCTAGAAATAAAATTCCTTCGCTAAAGCACCATATGGATTATTTTATAAGTAACACCCACATAAAAATTTTCTAATCAATAAAACTACTTTATACTCAAAAACCTAATGTCTAATTATTTACTTGAATTTAAGCTAGATCTAAAGTTAATCTGTCACAGATTTTTAAATCTTTTCAGCTCTTGCATCTGCCATAGATGCAATCAAAAATTCATAGATCACACTCAGGACATAATCTGTAAGAACTGTCTAGAGAACTCACTACTTACTGAAAATACTGGACTTAAAATTAGTGATAATGGCATAAAAATTTATTTCTCTAGTCTATATCAAGAATCACTTATCGAAGAAGTACTGTTGGAGAATGCCTTAGACATAGAAGAACAGCTAAAATTCAATCGAGAACAGATGCTTGATTTTAAATATAAAAAACCAGAGCTCTGTTTTCTTTTCAGTAAATATCTAGAAAGCTTTTACAGAAATGTTTTCATGGCTCATAAAAATGGGCGTATAGCTGAACGAAGAAGTTCAAGGCTGAGGAGAACGAATGACCGCAGTGTACTTGATGTACACGAGGATCATGAGGACGACGAAAACGCAGAAATAGAAGTTCCGCTACACGCCCAATATGAAATTCCAGAACAATGCTCCCTAATTATCTGCTGTGTGCCTTGCTTTCCAGATCGAAAATACAATCAAGCCTTACTATTAGCAAAATACTTTTATAAATTTTTAAAAGCTGCTACCCCACTCCGTTTTAAGCAAAATATAAAATTCATTCCAGAACTTTTTTATCGTATGAAAAATACAGGAAAGTTACACAATAAATCAGCCTCTGAAAGGAAGCGTGAATTAGAAAATGCTTTTATAATTAACAAAAACGCAGAAAACAAAAACGCAGAAATTACAGTTTGCGGGCAATCCTATAAAGGCACTGCTCGCAAAAATGCAGAAATTGGAGTTTACGGGCAGTGCAGTAAAATATTAATTATAGATGACATAGTAACTACAGGAACTACCATTAACGAGTTAGGAAAAATCTTGATAAATAAAGGCGTCAAGAAAGAAAACATTATCGGACTTACAGCTTTAGGACGTAATTATCATTAGAAATCCGATTCGCCATTTGAAAGCTTTAAAAAGCACTGAGAATATTTAAAACACAAAAAATAAAACTACACTTGGAAATCAACAGCAATCTCAAACTGATTTTCAGCAAATAAGCTAACTGAAAGCTTCCAACCATGGACATCCACAATCTTTTGCACTATAGCCAGCCCTAAGCCACTGCCTTTAATGCCGTTAGAGTTTTGGCTGCGATAAAATTTATTAAAGAGCTTAGTTAAATCAGCTTCTTTAAGAGCATTAGTAGTATTAATAATTTTTAAAGCCGTATCATCTAAACTTACAATAATAGAACCTTCTTCTACATTATATTTCACAGCATTATCTAACAAATTAGCAATCAAATGGGAGGCTAAATCCTTATCACAGAAAAGGTTTACAGATTTATCACAATTAAAATCTAGCTTAATAGCCTTAAGCTCGGCTTTCTCTTTTATATTTTCAAGTTCATTTAAAGTAATTTCTTTCAAATTTACGTTTGCGAAAAAAACCGTTCCCTCAACAGTATCAATAGAACTTAATTTAAGTAAATTCTGCACCATATCACCTAGGCGATCAACTTCATCATTGATACTATTCAAGAACTTACTACACATCAAAGCATCATCTTTAGCACCGCGTAAAAGCGTCTCAGTTAGAGTCTTTATATTCTGTATTGGTCTTTTAAGTTCATGCGTCGTCTCGCTTAAATCATGCTCAAACTCTTTTACCATCTCCAAAAGCACACGTTTATGTGAAAGCTGGGTAAAATGAGTGGTATAAAAATCACCAGCGAGCCTTACTGTATATCTTTTATAGCCAGATTCAGATGTTTTAAATTTATCTAAAAGCTGCTCAAGCTGCTTGATAGAGGGATTAGAATCAGCCAAATAAGTTACGGAAGAATTATTTAAACGCTCAAAATTTAAAAGCTTTCTAGCTGCAGGGTTAGCGAACTCTAGTTCAATAGAATCTGAACTCTGAGCAGTCTCAAAGACTATATAAGCAAAGCGTGAGTTTTCAATTAATTCATCAGAGATAATTAGCATTTAATAAAATTTTCAGAAAAAGACTAGCTAGGAACCATTTAATTATAGACTATCATCGCAACAGTCCCATAATTTAGTGAAATAAAGAGATGGTGGGCCTTCCGTGACTTGAACACGGGACCTCACGCTTATCAAGCGTGCGCTCTAACCAACTGAGCTAAAGGCCCATCCAGAGAAACTATAGTATCATAGGCTGCTAAAATATAACCAGTAGAAAAACCTATGAAAAAGCTTAAGAAAAGAGCAATTATTTTTATTATTGACGCACTAGGCATTGGTTCAATGCCAGATTTTAAAGAATTCGACGAAGAAAAAGAATCGAACACCTTTACTAGTACGGTTTTACACTGTTTAAAATCTAAAAGGGGAATTAATATTCCGACTCTAAGGAAACTCGGTCTAGGAAATATTAGCCCCATAGAAGGCTTCAGCCCAGAAGCCCAGCCGATAGCTAGTTTCGGGAAAATGGCAGAGCTAAATAAAGCTAAAGACACCATAACTGGTCACTGGGAAATGGCCGGCATTAAAACAACTAACGCCTTCCCTTACTACCCGAATGGCTTTCCGCCTGAAATTATCGAAAAACTAAAAACTGCCTTTAATGTTAAGGGGATACTCTGTAATTTACCTTATAGTGGCACTGAGCTTTTAAAAGACTGTGGCGAAGAGCATATTAAAACTGGCTACCCTATTATCTACACTAGTGCAGATTCAGTCTTGCAGATAGCCGCGCACAGCTCTGTAGTTCCTTTAGAGACTCTCTATCAGTGGTGCAAAGAAGCAAGAGAAATAATGCGTGGCGAACATGAGGTGGCTAGAATCATCGCTAGGCCATTTACCGATAATCCCGATAAAAATAGTGAGCTTAAATTCAGTAGACAGAATGATAAAAGGCATGACTATGCTGTATTACCTCATGGTAAGAGCATTTTAGAGACGCTCGGTGAAAAAGATATTCCCGTAATCGGCTTCGGTAAAATCCAAGATATATTCGCTGGTGTGGGAGTGCCTTTTAATATTCATACTAAAAATAATATAGATGGCTTAGAAAAGCTGACTGATATTCTTAAAGGAAATTACACGAACCATGAATCTGAGTTAATACACTCAAGTTCCTTCTCAGGAAAGGGAGTAGAGAATATAGATCAAATCCTAAATAGCGAAAAAGAATTACTCTTTATAAATTTAGTCGAAACTGATGCTAATTATGGTCATAGACGAGATCCTGACGGCTTCGCTCAAGCTTTAGAAGATATAGATATCAGGCTCGCTAAAATTCTAGAACTACTTACAGAAGATGATCTTTTATTAATTTCAGCAGATCATGGCTGTGACCCGACAGCAGCGGGTACTGATCACACTCGTGAATATGTGCCATTACTACTTTACGCTAAAGGCTTAACTCCTAGAGAGTTAGGTACTAGAAATAGTTTCGCTGATATTGGGACTAGTGTTTTAAAATGGTTTGAGATTGAGGATTCGGAGATTCCGATACAGGGGGAACCTTGTGTTTAACAAAGAAGGGAAATTCACAACAATCATGAACCTCAATAACCCCAACAAAGAAAAAGTCGGCTTAGTCGCAGGCTACGGAGAACTCCCCCAGCTAGCAGCTAAAGCGCTTACAGAGAAAGGCTTTCATATTATATGCTGTGCCCTAACGGATTCAGCTTATAAAATTCTTAAAGATGAATATGAGACCTATAAATATAGCCCTGTAGAGATATTAAAGGCTTTAGATTTAGCTAAAAAGCTAGAAGTAAAAAAAATTCTCTTTATCGGAAAAGTCCTTAAATTAGACTTCTTTAAAAACTTACATAAATTAGATTTAAAACTTCTCAGTCGCCTAAAGGAATTTAATGATTTCAGTGATGATTCTATTCAGCTAAGACTCGCTAAATACCTTGAGCAGGAGCATGATTTAGAGATATTAGATCAGACTAAATATTTACGTTCCTTATTCCCAGCAGCACAGATCTTCACGAAACGCAGTCCTAGTGAAGATGAGTGGGAAGAAATTAATTATGGTCTTAAAATAGCTAAAAGCATCGCCGCTGAAGATATAGGTCAGACAGCGATAGTCTCGAATCGTAGTATTTATGCGATAGAAGCGATAGAAGGCACTGATAAGTGCAT
>RFQS01000060.1 GCA_009924885.1 Pseudomonadota bacterium
CCGCTAGTAGCTTCAGTAGAAGTCCAGGGGTTAAGAGTTTTAGCATCTTGCCCGCGCTGAGTTAGTTTCAGAGTGCCGCCGAAGCGGGACTGAAATTTCTCTTTAGAATTAATCTGGGACTTTTCCCTATCTCTAGTATTCTGAGAAGTCCCTGATAAAGACTGACTTAAAGAGATTTTAGAACAGGCTGAGCTTAATAAAAATAAGATCAGGAAAACTAAGTTTCTCATTCAGCCCTAGTCCTGCCGTGCCCCATAAATAGCGAACTCCGCAGAAATCATCATAATATTTAAAAACATAAAAGTAGGTAAACTCGCTATCGCTAAATAATTTAAATGCAAGAAAAGAGCCCCGAAAACCGCTATTTTAATAGGAAAATTAATAATAAAACAAACACCTAAAATTACTTCTGCGTACTTAACTATTTTAGCTATCAGAAAAGCATTAGGTAAAACTATATTTTCAAAGAAACCTTCATAAGGCTTAAAAATAATGTCATCTCTTAAAGTCGCAAGAAAAGTATCTGCCTGACTGCCAAAAGACGGATCTGAAAATTTAGGATAGCCATTAAGGATAAAAATAACCCCTATAACCCAACGCATTATAAGCAGATAGGCGTATAATCTCGGCAAACTTTTTGGTTGAACCATAGAATCTATGTTATCAGAACTTCCTTAAGAAATTCACCACCCTAACTTATTACTCAGCTAAGCAAGCACTGGTATAATAAGATCCGTATGCAAAATATCGAAGAACTTTACTCAGAAAGCAAAGTCCCTCTTCCCGAGCGTAAAGATATAGAAATCCCAGAAGGTCTAAAGGATAATCTGATAGTCACTACCGTGGCTAGTTTCGTGGATACTATCTATAACTGGGCTAGATCTAATAGTGTTTGGCCTTTAACTTATGGTACTTCCTGCTGTGCTATCGAAATGATGTCAGTAGGTATGTCTCGTTTCGATATATCTAGATTCGGTTCAGAAGTTTTCAGAGCTACTCCTAGACAGGCTGACCTTATTATTACCGCAGGTACTATCACTAGAAAGATGGCTCCAGCTCTAGTTAGACTTTACCAGCAGCTCCCAGAGCCTAAATACGTAATCGCCATGGGTGCTTGTACCATCACTGGTGGCATGTTTCACGATAGCTATTCAGTAGTACAGGGTGTAGATCGCCTTATTCCAGTAGATGTATATGTACCTGGTTGCCCGCCTAGGCCAGAAGGTCTTCTACATGGGTTTTTCACCTTACAGAGAAAAATTCGTAAAGAAAAACTTATCGCAAGAGGAAATACCAGTAAGTATCACGACTCATACGTTAAAGAAGTAGATGAGCTGACTGGCTTATTAGTAGACGAAAATAAATAGAGTTAAATATGGCAGATCTTCCAATTAAACCAGGTGATGATAAATTAGCGATGTTCTTCGCTAAAAAAAAGGCTATAGCCGAAGGGAAAGACCCAGAACAGGCTGCTAAAGAAGCTTACGCTAAATTTCATGGTAAGCCACTAGAAGAGGCTAAAGCTGAAGTGAAAACTGAAATTAAAGCTGAGGCGAATGCTAGCGTAGAAGCTGCTCCAGTAGTGGAAGAGCCGCCTAAACCACCGAAGACTCCAGAGGCTAAAGAATTTTTCGATGCTGCGAATTTTAAAGTAGAAGAGCTAGGAAAAGATTCTAGTGGTACTTTAATGTATGAAGTTTCTGTAGAAGACATTATCCAAATCTGCAAAGATTTAAAAGCACAAAGAAAATTTAATTTACTAAACTATATGACGGCAGTGGAGCTTAAAAAAGGCTACCAGAACATACTTAGACTAGAAAGCAGTAAGCATGATGAAGCTGTGGTGCTTAAAGTAACTTTAGCTAAAGATAAACCAGTAATGCCTACTCTTACAGAAGTCTTTGCTAGTGCTAACTGGCAAGAAAGAGAAGCCTATGATATGCTCGGCATCGTCTTTGAAGGGCATCCTAAATTAACAAGAATTTTAAATCCAGATAATTGGGATGGTTTTCCGTTGAGAAAAGATTATATTGGTCCGCTGGATGGTTTGAATCAGCCGATTAAGTATGGCGTGAAGTAATTAGTTCGGTCTTAGGCATATGGCTAGGCTTTCTCTAAGGCTCTTAAGCTCTCTGCGTCATCTTCTTCCTGCTCTTCTTCCTGCAGAAGCTTCTTCTTGTTCTTGATTAATGGCTTTATCAATGGTTCGGTCACTTACTTCTTGTGAAGCGGAGCGTCTCGCTCCGCGCTGAAGGGGTTGCGGCTTATCCTTAGACCTAATAAACCGTTCCGCTTCTTCAGATCTATAATTCCTAATATCAGTCCCTTCTGGATAAACTTCCACCTCAGGTTCCTCACCAGCAGCCAGTTTCTCCATCGAATCCAGCACATTTCTATGAACTACGAAAACGCCTCTTGCTGGCATCTCTACTACTACATCCACCATCGAATCACCAACTACATTATGGCGGATTTTATCCATAGGATCTAGGCTACCTGTATGCCTAGCAGTATCATCACCAACAGTAACAGTCTCGACTTTAGCTAAAAGCTCTCTAGTATTTTCAGAGTGCATAGCCTTACCTAAAGTAGTACCATGCGTAAAGATAAATGCAGACGGTATGCCCTTCTCAATTATCATTCTTCTTACACCACTGAATTGTTCACGGTCTGATAATTCATCTATGATTAAGACTCTTGGATTATGATTTTCTATCATAGAGATTAAGCTTTGTGCGACATTCTTAAATGGCTGAGGAACGAATCTACGAACAAGATTCCCCAGAGCAGAATGCGGAGTTAAACCATGACCAGCTATTTCCTCACTCTTATCAAAAATACTAGGGCTAACTCCTTTATCAGAAAGGAATTTAGAGATCTGGCGTATTAAAGTCGTCTTACCTACCCCTGTCTGACCTAAGAATAAAACTTTCTTTTTATTCTTTACCGCATCCAATACTATTCTCTGAATTTTGTCTGGCAGAGGTGCTTCGACAGCTTTCCCTACACGAATAGTAATATTTACTGGTAAACCATTACGCTCAGAGATGGAAAATCTGCTTAAATCTTCTACATATTTAAGCCCACCACGCCCACTTTGAGGATTAAACATAATGCTCGACTTAATTTTATTTAGGTCTTCTTGTTTAATTTTAAGTGCATTATCCTTTTCTTGAGTAGGATCACCCAGAAGAGTCAAAGGGGGGATTCCTAAACCATTTTTATTTGATTCCTTAGCAGATGCACCTGCATCCACACGAACATGCCGATCTAGATCAATCTGAAATTCTTCTATTTTCCCTGGGTCAATGTTTTTTGCTCGAACTTTTCTCTCTAACTCTTGAATAATTTCTTTTGGTAAAAACTGTACAGCTCTAGCGACCTCTTTTCCTAAAAGCTTTTCGTCTGGTTTATAAGCTGATTCTACTCGATCAGAAGATTCTGAAGTTGATGCTAATTGCGTACCATTACTTCTACCATTAGCTTCTATGATTGAACCATTGTTACTATTAGTAATAACTGGTTTATTTAACAGAGCTTCTAAACCTCTCTTTACATCAGCAATAGTTACAGGTCTATCATTAATAGTTACGCTCATCATTCCCCTTAAGAAAAAACCGTGATTCGGCTTCCTCAGTCACACACACTCAATAGCAGTCTCCAAGCTCAAATAAAGCCAAAGAGAATAGAAAAATCTCTAAAAACTTATCTTAACTAAGACATATTATAAACAACTCATACATACAAAATGCAGAAGTTTCTTTAATATAAGTCAAAATAAAATTAAATGATTCTCAGACTAAACCAAAAACATAACCACAAAGAACAAAAGCCCAACAAACATTATGGCTATATAACTCTGCACTCTGCCATTCTGAGTAAGTTTTAAAATCTCACCGACAAGCTCAGAACCTCTCCAAGCAAAGCCATTAATGAAGATCCCTTCGATAACTACTCTTTCAAAGAATTTCCAAGTAGCCCTAAAGAACTTCATAAATAGACCTATAACGAACTCATATGCTTCATCGATATACCATTTATTCACTGAACCTTTATACAGCCAAGCGAACTGCTCTTTAGCTAAGACATTCACGAGCTTATCATTAATAGTCTTCTTCTGAACATAGACTAGATAAGCGACTGAAGTACCTATAATAAACGATAGTAAAGGTAAGTAGCCCATTGGCTGGCTTAACTCATGTAAAAAGAATCCCCAACCTGTACCATGAGCGTGGAAATGACTGTCAAAATAATGAATTAACGGATAACCCAGTAGTGGTGAACCCCACAGACCTAAAATTACAGAAGGTACTGCTAAAACCATTAATGGCACAGTTACAGCGAGTGGCTGTTCATGTGGGTGAGCATGACCTCTATACTCTCCCTCGAAAGTTTTAAAATAAATACGGAACATATAAAACGCTGTTAAAAGAGCCGTAGAAGTAGCTATCCAGAAAAGAGCTGGTGATACCTCGAAGGCTTTAGCGATAATCATATCTTTAGACCAGAAACCACTCATAAATGGTAAGCCAGATATAGACAGTGTTCCGATTAAAAACGTAATCGCTGTAATCGGCATATATTTACGTAAACCACCCATTTCACGCATATCTTGTTCGTGATGGCAGCCTAAAATAACAGAACCAGAACCCAAGAAAAGCATAGCCTTAAACATCGCATGCGTAATTAAATGAAACATAGCGATAATCGGCGCACCGAGTCCTACAGCTAAAACCATGTAGCCAAGCTGCGAGCAGGTAGAATAAGCGAGAGCTTTTTTAATATCATTCTGTGTTAGAGCGATAGTCGCAGCGAAAATAGCCGTGATACCACCTATCCAAGCGATTACAGGCAATGCAGCAGAACCTTCTACACTACAGATAGGGAAAATTCTAGCAAGTAAATAAACACCAGCCGCTACCATAGTCGCAGCGTGGATTAGAGCAGATATAGGTGTAGGTCCTTCCATCGCATCAGGTAACCAGATGTGTAATGGAAACTGAGCCGATTTAGCCATCGCTCCCATAAATATCAGAAGCCCAATAGAAGTAACTGAAACCCAGCCTAAAAGCTCAAGCCCATTATTATGAATCGCATAATTAATAGCTTCCTGTAAATTAGTAAAAGACATAGTCGCTATGCCATTTACCCAGAAGTCTTTAGTGAAAGCATAAAGCAGCATTAAACCTATAAGGAAACCAGCGTCACCGACTCTATTCGTAACGAAGGCCTTTTTACAAGCATGTGCTGCACTAGGCTTATACCACCAGAAACCGATAAGAAGGAAACTGCAAACCCCGACTAATTCCCAGAAGAAATACATTTGGAATAGGTTCGTAGAAATAACTAAACCTAGCATCGAGAAGGTAAATAAAGACAGGTAAGAATAAAATCTCGTATAGCCTTCATCTTCATCCATATAGGCATGTGTATAAATCTGCACCAAAAAACTTACAAGAGTTACAGTAAGCAGCATACCGATAGCCAGCTTATCTACTAAATAACCCATCTCTAAATGGAAGTCACCAGCTTTAATCCAGTTAAAGTTCACTTCATAAGCATGGTTATCATGAAAATTAAAGAACAGTACTAACGAGTGGATAAAGCCGATAGCCACCGCTGATACCGAAAGTCCCATAGAAAGCGGTCTGCTTTTATGGGTGAAAAACATTATTAAAAGAGCACTTATCAGAGGATATAGTGCAATTAGCCAAGCATTTTGTAAATTAGCCATAGTGAGTCAAATCCTATTGTAACAGGACATTAGTTTAGTTTCTATATAAGAGCTTTAAGTCCTTCTTGCCAAGGATAAACCATGACATTATGAATTTTTTTCTTGCATTCATCCCTAGATAAACAAATCGCTTCACAATCACCAAATTCTTTAGTGATTTTTATAAATTTAGATAAATCTTCAGCCCTAACATTTTTAGAACTTTTAATTTCAATAAATAATAATGGCTGCCCTGGTCTGTCTATAACTAAATCAACTTCTACATCATCTTTAGTTTTTAAATAATGCAAACGGTAGTCATCATGAAAATACCCGACTAACTTATAGACTTCAGTAATAATAAAATGCTCAAAAGCATTACCATACTCAAAAGTACTTTCTTCTAAAGGTAGATTTAAACTGCGATTTAAAGCTCTTACTACACCTAAATCAAAAAAATAAAATTTAGGCTTAGTCGAAAGCTGCTTCCTAAAAGAATGTTGAAAAGCAGTTAAAGAGAAACCTATAAGCGTATCCTCTAGAATAGAATAATACTCCCTTATGGTTTTATCCTCTACTCCTACATCTCTAGCGATATTAGAGTAATTAATAATTTTTCCATTCATTTGACTGGAGACCTCTAAAAAATTCCTAAATGGTTCTAGTTTCCTTACTAGCTGCTCCATCTGTATCTCTTCTTTCAAGTATGTTTGAGCATAGCTTTTTAAAAACAGTATTTTATCTTCTTTTTTCTTGAACTTAACTAGTTTCGGTAAAAGACCATAATGAAGAGCCCCCTTTAAATCAAAGCTTTCCCCTAATTCCAAGAAACTAAAGGGATATAAATTATAAACGAAGGCTCTGCCAGCAAGTAAATTAGCATTCCCATACTTTAATTTTCTAGCACTAGAACCAGTTAGGATAAACTTTTTATCATATTTTTCTATTAATAAATGCACCAAATCCAGTAGGCGAGGGATTTTCTGAACCTCATCAATAATAATGTGACTAGTTTTTTTATCTAAAGCTTCGACTAAATATCGCAGCTCTTCAGGGTTGCGAGAAAACTTTTCCTCAGTATTTGTATCTAATAAATCAATAAAATAGGAGTTTTTAGCAAAACATTCCTTAAGTAAAGTACTCTTCCCTACACCACGAGGTCCAAATAAAAACAAACTGTGTTTTTTTGGTAGTTTTAAAAGTCGCTTAAAATCTTGGCTCATTTTTCATCACTTCCTTAATTATTCCACATTATCTTACGATTTCGGAGTGTATTCCGAAATTAGCAGCTTATTTCGGAGTATGTTACCTAGGAGCCATTATGATGTTAATTTAATTATGTTCAGAAGAATAGAAATATTTTCCTCAAGTCTCTTAGATTCCTATCACAAATGATAGGAATAAGCTAAATTAATGATAGGAAAGTTTATATGTTTAAGTTAAATCCTCGGCAGGAGAAAATCTTAGAATTATTTTTAGAATATCCTGAACTTGATATAGCAAGCATAGAAAGATCATTAAACGAATCTATATCTAGAGTTACCTTAAACAGAGATTTAACCTATTTATTAAAACTTGATTTAATAATCAGATCTGGAGAAGGTAAGAATACTGCTTACGAGCTTTCATCGCTATATAAACTGATTCAGCCAATCAATATCAAACAATACTTCTCAGTTATTCCTGATAAACGATTTATAGAAGGGAGTTTTAATTTTAATATTTTCAAACTCATAGATAAAGTATCTGAGAAAACCTTCTCTAGCAGTGAGTTAGAATACATTGAGCAATTAAATAATACTTATAGAAGTAATTTAAAACAACATACTAAAACTATTATAAGAAAAGAATTCGAAAGATTAACTATAGATCTTTCATGGAAATCCTCGCAGATAGAGGGGAATACTTATTCATTATTAGACACAGAAACTCTTTTTAAAGTCGGCATCGAAGCTAAAGGTCATAGCAAAGAAGAAGCAAAAATGTTACTCAATCATAAGCACGCTCTAGAGTACATCTTAGAAAAACCTGCTTACTTTAAAAAAATTACGCCGAATAAAATTATTGAATTACACAGCATGCTAACTAAGGGCTTATACATTAATCCTAATTTCAGAAATAGTTTGGTTGGAATTACAGGAACAAATTATAAGCCTTTAGATAATGTTTTCCAGATTAGTGATTCGATTAAAAGCCTATCTGAGACTGTAAATAAAATTAAAGAGCCCTTCACTAAAGCTTTAATCTGCTCTGCGCTTATTTCCTATATCCAAGCTTTTGAGGACGGTAATAAAAGAACTAGTCGCATTACTAGCAATGCCTTACTACTGGCTTATAATTACTGCCCTCTCTCCTACAGAAGCATTGATGAGACTGAATATAAAAAAGCGATGATACTTTTTTATGAAAGAAATAATCTTCTGTATCTCAAAGAGCTTTTCATTGAACAGTTTGAATTTGCTGTAAGAAATTATTTTCAGTGATACCGATCTCTCACTTAGTTTATAATTCATAACAAGGTTCTTTCCTTAAAAGAACCTTGGGGTTTCATAGCCTCTTTACAAGCAGTCGATAGAGATATCCGACTGTAAAAACGATATCTCCTGGCTTTAAAAAAGCCGGGAGACTGTAATGCATGTCCAAAGCCTTAGGGCTTAAAGATTGCAGTAGTCGTCTTGTAACGGTCTATGAACTCCCGGCTATTTAAATAATCATATTAGAAAATTTAAATAGTTTTACTAAAGCTTAGTGTAAATACTAAGGATATTAGATGAATAATGACGAGGAGAAGAAGCTAAGTGAGTTCTACGTGGTTGCCGCAATTTAATATTTTAAAAATCCTAAATTTTGATTTAACTTTATTTCTCTCTGATCCAAACACGTGGTCAAATATGTTTCAAAAGTGGCTAGAAGACAACCCCGATAGCAGTCCTGGGATCTTTGGAATCAAAATCACAGTACTAATAGTTATCTATGGAATCTTAACTGGCATTTGGTTCTTTGAAAAACGGAAAATAGACATCTTATCCTTATCTATTAACTCGGACCCTTATCAAGAAAAGCTTTCAGAGACAGATTCTGGTATTGAGGATTTAAAAAACTTTCATGAAATTATAAAAGAAACTGATAATGCCTATGCTTTAAAAGAAAAAATAGATAATTATTTTAAAGCAAAAAAACCTGAATCCCAGAGTCCTATGGAGATTAGCCTAAAACATTCTTGGATAGAATTTTCTGAAGGTGTGCATGATTACAAAGACCAACTAATGAATGTTTACCAAGCCGAAGACTTTTTTAAAGTAAGTAGCATAATAAATCCCTATGTCTCTAAATTAAAACATTATCCTAGCTTCTTTACGAGTACTGGACTGCTTTTCACCTTTATTGCACTTACCGCAGGTTTAAGTGTAGTTAAGCAAGAAGCTGGTGGTGGAGATATTACTGGTTTAGATGATTTTATCAATGCACTATCAGCTAAATTTATTACCAGTATCATCGGCTTAGTCCTAGCTATGATCAGTGAGAAAACTATCAAAGAAAGAGAAGAGAAAATGGAAGAAGTTCTCGCTCAGATCGTTTATGAATTAAACCAAAACTTTAAGCGCTTAACTACTCAAGACATACTAATATTTATGCAAAAAGATGTCAAAGGCATTCCAGGACAGATACAGAGCTATTTTGATAAAACTGGAGGTACTGGAACGATTTTAACCAATATAGAAGAATCAATTAAAGAAGTTGTTGAGAATTCGGTGTCTGAAATTCAAAAAGAGACTAGTGGCGTTAAAGAACTAGTCGGCGAGATCAAGACAGAAATGCTAAAAGTTTCAGATTCGATGAAAGATTTTAGTTCGGCTGGTATTAATGGCATGTCTGAGCATTTAAGTACTATTGGTCAAGAACTCCGAGAAAGTCTTACTAAAGGTTTAAATAATGATCTAGAAGCCTTAAAAAGTACTATGGAAAAGCTTCCTGAAATTATGGAATCTCTGCTAAGTGACATGTCTAAATCTACAGCAGAAATGAAATTAAGTCTCTCTGATTCTCAGCGAGAAATGTCAGCTTTAGTAAAAAATCTCTTCGAAGAGATACATAGTAAACAGGGTTCTAATTTAAATCAACTATTAGAAAATATCATGACTAAGAATCAAGAATTAAGCGCAAACCTTGCTCAGCAGCAAGAAGACATGCAACGCAGACATGCAGAAAGTACACAATTAATAACGAATAAGCTCTTTGAATTAACTGAAAACAGTTCTAAATCTAATAATGAACTCTTAATGCAGATGAAAAATATCTTCGAACATTCTTCGAAAAGCTTTCAAGAAGAGCATAGTAGGATACAGCAAGAAAACACTAACGTACACGAATCTCAAATTAAGAATCTCGAGCACAGTTTCACAAATAGCATGAGTAGCTTAAAAGATAATCTAGAAGGTGTTTTACATGAATTAAAAAATAATATTGATATTTTAAGTAGACAAGCTTTATCTATGCCAGAGCAATTAAATAATGCTCAAACTCAGTTAAATTATGCCTTTGATAAATTAACTAATTTATTAAATAATGAATTCTCTTATTTTATTAATAAGCAAAACGAACTTACG